>NZ_JBALNX010000012.1:0-63719 GCF_036962035.1 Bacillus sp. JJ1773 | reverse complement strand
AGATAAGACTGGACCCCTCATTCCAACGACTTCCGTATGTATCGCAACGTATTTAAAAAAAGTTAAGTATAATTGTTGACAAAAAGTAAATTCTATATAATAATGAGTGTTGTATTAGAATTATTTTAATTAAGGAATGATGATTAAAAAAAATATTAATCATTTTTTCCTTTTAAAATTATGGCTTTATGCCCAAACTATCTAAGATTTAAAAACATATATAGGAGGAAGATTTAATATGTCTCTAATCGGAAAAGAAATTCTACCATTCAAAGCACAAGCTTATGATGCAGGCAGCGGCGAGTTTATTGAGGTTACTGAACAAAGCATGAAAGGACAATGGAGTGTTGTTTGCTTCTATCCAGCTGACTTTACTTTCGTTTGCCCAACTGAGCTTGAGGACCTTCAAAACGAATATGCTACTCTAAAAGGTCTTGGAGTGGAAGTTTTCTCTGTTTCAACAGATACACACTTTACACATAAAGCATGGCATGATCATTCAGAAACTATTAATAAAATCAAATATGTGATGATTGGCGACCCTTCACAACAAATTTCTCGCAACTTCGATGTGCTAATCGAGGAAGAAGGACTTGCAGATCGCGGTACTTTCATCATTGATCCAGACGGTGTTGTTCAAGCACTTGAAATTAACGCAGGCGGCATCGGCCGTGATGCAAGTATTCTTGTAAATAAAATTAAGGCAGCACAATACGTGCGTAACAACCCAGGAGAAGTTTGCCCGGCAAAATGGCAAGAAGGTGCTTCTACACTTAAGCCAAGCCTTGATCTTGTAGGGAAAATTTAAGGAGTGTCATCCATGATACTTGATGCAGATATAAAAGCACAATTAGCCCAATATCTTCAAATGATGGAGGGCGAAGTGCTTCTTAAAGTAAGTGCGGGATCTGATGAAGTTTCTCGCGACATGCTGGCTTTAGTTGATGAATTAGCCACTATGTCACAGAAAATTAAAGTTGAGAACACAGAATTACAAAGAACACCGAGCTTTAGTGTAAATCGCATCGGTGAAGACACTGGGGTAACTTTTGCTGGTGTCCCTCTTGGACACGAATTTACTTCATTAGTGTTAGCACTGCTTCAGGTAAGCGGAAGAGCTCCGAAGGTCGATCAGAAAGTCATTGATCAAGTGAAAAGCATTAAGGGCGAATATCGCTTTGAATCATACGTCAGCTTAAGTTGCCACAACTGTCCTGATGTTGTACAAGCATTAAACGTGATGAGCGTTCTTAACCCTAATATTTCACATACTATGATCGATGGGGCTGCATATAAAGAAGAAGTAGACAGCAAAGACATACTGGCTGTACCAACCGTGTACCTTAATGGGGAAGAATTCGGCGGCGGCCGTATGTCACTAGAAGAAATCCTTGCCAAAATGGGAAGCGGTCCAGATGCGTCCGAGTTTGCTGATAAAGATCCATTCGATGTCCTTGTTGTGGGAGGCGGACCTGCGGGTGCAAGTGCGGCTATCTATGCAGCGCGTAAAGGCATTCGCACGGGTATTGTTGCTGAACGCTTTGGCGGTCAGATTATGGACACGCTTAGCATCGAAAACTTTATCAGTGTAAAGTCCACGGAAGGTCCTAAGCTCGCCGCAAGCCTTGAAGAGCATGTGAAAGAGTATGACATCGATGTGATGAACTTACAGCGTGCTAAGCGGTTAGAAAAGAAAGACCTCATTGAAGTTGAACTGGAAAACGGCGCGGTTCTAAAGAGCAAAACCGTTATCCTTTCAACAGGTGCTCGCTGGCGCAATATCGGTGTACCTGGTGAGGCTGAGTTTAAGAATAAAGGTGTGGCGTACTGCCCGCATTGTGATGGCCCATTATTTGCAGGGAAAAAAGTCGCCGTTATTGGCGGCGGTAACTCCGGCGTTGAGGCTGCCATCGACCTTGCAGGAATTGTCGAACATGTAACCGTTCTTGAATTTAATCCAGAGCTTAAAGCAGATTCAGTACTCCAAGACCGTCTTAACAGCTTATCGAATGTCACAGTCTTGAAGAATGTTCAAACGAAAGAAATTACCGGCACTGATAAGGTAAACGGAATTACTTACGTTGATCGTGACTCTGAAGAAGAGAAGCATATTGAATTGGCGGGAGTATTTGTTCAAATCGGTCTTGTGCCAAATACAGACTGGTTAGGTGAAACCATTGAACAAACTAGAATCGGTGAAATCGTTGTCGACAATCGTGGCGCAACGAACATCCCTGGCGTGTTTGCTGCAGGAGACTGTACGAACAGTCCATATAAGCAGATCATTATTTCAATGGGTTCCGGTGCGAATGCATCCTTGGGAGCATTTGATTATTTGATTCGGAATTAATGATAATCTGATATTTTTGAAAGTCACTGTGCTATCTGAATGATAGTATAGTGACTTTCTTTTTTATGTGCTAATACACCAATTATAAAATATATATAATACTAGACTTTTTTCCTAGGGGTCGTCTTATTAACCTTAAATTTGAGGCAATAACGGCGGAGACTGGGCTGTCATAGGGACGATTACGGACAGCTCAGGCAGAATATGACGGAAACCTGTCCGTCATAAAGCAATCACACTTTTTATAAATGAAGAAATAAGATCAGCACCCAATTCTAAATGACTGGGGAGAGAATTTTGGCGAAATTTAAAGCATTGGAAGAAAAGCATTTCATATTAGCCTTATTATTTGCTGGATGGTCGCTTGGAAATTTAGATAGATTTGTGATGAACTATGCTGTCATTTCCATTACGAAAGATTTGCAGCTTAGTGCAACTTCAACAGGATTCTTGCTTAGCAGTTTTTTTGCAGGTTATGCCCTTATGCAAATTCCTGGAGGCTGGTTAGCCGATCGTTTTGGTTCAAGGAAAGTTTTGATCACTGCCATCATCATGTGGTCCATCTTTACTGCCTTAACGGGGGCAGCTTGGTCGTTAACTTCCATATTAATGATTCGCTTTTTTTTCGGTATTGGAGAAGGGGGCTATATGCCAGCTGGATCAAAGCTTATCGCCCAAACTTTTCCGTTATCGGAACGAGGAAGAGCGATGGCTATTGTTCTTTCATCAGGGGCCTTTTTAGGGATTTTGACACCGATATTTGCAACAACGATGATGGCGACCATTGGGTGGCGTGCAATGTTTTGGATCATAGGTGTAATAGGTGTTGTTTTAGCAATCATTTTTTGGTTCTACATAAAAGATCCTAAATCAGTAGAAGAGAATGTCAAAGAAGAATTGAACATTCAACAGCCAAAATCCTTACTTCAGCTTTTAAAATACCCTTTTGTTTGGAGCTTGTTTATTGCTTCGTTTAGTGTAAATGCTATTAATTGGGGGCTTTTATCATGGATGCCCACCTATCTCGTAAACATTCGAGGATTAGAACTGCTTGAATTGGGCTGGATTGCTGCCATTCCTGGATTGGCAGCCATTATCGGAACATTTGGGGCAGGTTATATTTTAGATAAATTACCAAAGGGAAAAGAATATATTTACGGCATCATCAGCGCAGCCTTTGTTGGAATTTTGCTATATCTTATGTTTAATGCAAGCAGTGTCACTGAATTCATGGTTTATCAAACCATTATCATGATTTTTGGTGCGTTTATCATTATCTTTCTTCCAACAAGCGTTCTAAAGACTGTGCCTACACAAATTGTCGGGTCAACAATGGGGTTTGTTAGTTTTGGCGGGCAGCTTGCAGGCTTTGTCACACCTATTGCCATTGGATTCATCGTTGAAGGATCTAAAGGCTCATTTGATGCCGCATTTTGGCTCCTCATTGGATTTGCCTTCATTTGTACACTTTCATTTATTTCTTTAGTTGTAAAAAATCGCTCTGATTTATAGGGGCTCTGGATAAGTCCTATCAGAACATAAAGTTGAATTGGGTTAACCTGTGCCCTTTTCTAAAGACCCTTTTTCAGAGGGGTTATTTTTTTGCTTTAGACTTCGGGTGGTGTACTCGCACCATCCTATTTTGCTTGTTTTAATAGATAATAGTTTCCTTAAAGATCTTCACACCCTATGGATTGGGATAGCCAATCCTCTATTTATGCTATAATAGTATAGTAATATTTCAGCACCAAGGAGGTCTCGCAATGAAATTAAATAAAGGTATTTTATTTGTGTTAATAGGTGCTGCTTTTTTTGGGTTTACACCGGTATTTGCTAAATTGGGGTTTAGCTTCGGCTATACACTTGGCCAAATTAATATCGTTCAAATGTTAATTTCCTCCATTTTACTATGGTCTTTTACTCTAATAAAACGTGCTAGTTTTAAAGGGCTTACTAAAAAGAATATTCCTCAAATAATGATGACCGGTTGTTTTACCGGATTAACAAGTATTTTTTATTATGGGGCCATGCAATATTTGCCTGCCTCATTGGCCATCATTTTAATGTTTCAATTCGTTTGGATAGGAATCATGTTAGAATGGATTTTCAGCAAAATAAAACCTGCACCTGTAACCATATTGTCTATCATTTTAATATTAGTAGGAGTCTTTTTTGCTTCGAATGTATTAAATGGGGACATACAGGGTCTGCCTTTCAAAGGTATCCTTTTTGGTATTCTATCTGCATTTACTTATGCGGGATTTATTTTTTTCAGTGGAAGGGTCGCGGTAAATGTGGATCCATGGACTCGGACCTCATTGATGGCAACAGGATCAACAATCTTAGTTCTTGTCATTTTCATGCGTGAAATTCCATCTGTACTGCCATTGGAGGCAAACTTAATAACCAGTGCTGTTGGAGTTTCGTTATTTGGAGCTGTCCTTCCTCCACTATTTTTCGCGATGGGCGCGCCTTTAATTTCGGGAGGCATCGCCAATATACTAACATCCATTGAATTACCGATCGCCATCCTATCAGCAAGCATTATTTTATCTGAAACGATAACACCGCTTCAGTGGTTAGGCACGGCTATTATCTTAGCAGCAATTGCGTTGAACGAACTCGGTACGAGCCTTTTTCAGTTTAGGAAGCAGATTAGGGGATAGAGTTTTAGAATGGTTTTATAAAAATGACTTTATGTTGCTTTAATCTTATTAAATAGTTCTTCAATATAATTAAATGAAAACCTAGCGCTAGTATTTGTAATTTGCGCTAGGTTTCTTTTTATTTTAAAAATTATCCACCATTGAAAACCTCCTTCGTTTCTTAAGTTTAATTTTTGTCAGTATGAATGAACGAGTTTGAACTGTTAATTATTTGAAAGTAATTGTTAGAATCTTTTTACAATTAATTAACACTGCCTCAAGGTAGAATTTATATTCTTCTAATAAAATGATCATAAATCTATTTATTACAGGAGGGATTGTGTGAAAATTTCGGTCGCTGGAACAGGGTATGTTGGGTTAGTGACAGGTGTTTGTTTAGCAGAAATGGGTTTCGAAGTTACATGCATCGATAATCAAGAGAATAGAATAAAAATGCTGCAAACAGGGTGCTCCCCGTTCTACGAGCCAGAACTTGAACCGCTTTTACACAAAAATCTTTCTAACGGCCGTTTGACTTTTACAACCAATCCTAAAAAAGCTTACTCTTTCGCAGATATCATATTTATTGCTGTCGGAACGCCGGAGAACGAGGATGGAACAGCAAACTTAGACTCTATCTTTAACATTGCTCTAGAAATAGCCCTCAATGCAAAAAACAACGTCATTATTTGTACGAAAAGCACGGTTCCAATTGGTACAAATGATCGAATGAACATGTTAATTCAGCGAAAGAAACCTCCAAAAATTCAAATCGAAGTTACTTCAACACCTGAATTTCTTCGTGAAGGCACAGCCATCCATGATTTTTTTCACAGTGACAGGATAGTCATTGGTGCGAATACGAATGAAGCAGCTTTGCTTATTGAACAAGTATATGCTCCGCTTCAAATTCCGATTATCAAAACAGATATCAGAAGTGCAGAAATGATTAAATATGCATCAAATGCTTTTTTAGCGACAAAAATTAGTTTTATCAATGAAATCGCTGCCATTTGTGAAAAGGTTGGGGCAAATGTAGAAACAGTAGCTTACGGAATGGGGGAAGATAAGCGTATTGGTCATTCATTTCTTCAAGCAGGTATTGGGTATGGGGGCTCTTGTTTTCCTAAAGACGCAAATGCACTTGTACAAATAGCGGGGGATGTTGAACATTCATTTGAATTGCTTGAGGCTGTTATTAATGTAAATAATCGCCAACGTTCACTCCCAGTTATAAAAGCAAAAGAATTAGTCGGCTCATTAGCCGGAAAAAAAGTCGCACTTTTAGGTCTTGCATTTAAACCAGGAACAGATGATATTCGCGAAGCAGCCTCCTTAACCATTATCAATGACTTGCTTAATGAAGGTGCAAATGTGGTTGGCTATGATCCAATTGCCATTCAAAATGCAGAAAAGCTAGTTGGGGATGCGATTGAGTATACATCAGATTTGATAAGTGCTTTGTTTAATGCTGAAGTAGCCATTATCGCAACGGAATGGGATGAAATTAAGCAGTTTCCTTTAGAATTGTTCGAAATTTATATGAAGGATGCAGTCATTGTTGACGGACGAAATTGCTATTCTCTTGAAAAAACTCAAAACCACGACATTACCTACGT
The DNA here is from genome assembly GCF_036962035.1 of Bacillus sp. JJ1773. Lineage (NCBI taxonomy): Bacteria > Bacillati > Bacillota > Bacilli > Caryophanales > Bacillaceae > Bacillus > Bacillus sp. JJ1773. The sequence goes on along the minus strand of NZ_JBALNX010000012.1, from coordinate 57,105 downwards.
ATCCATCGGTAGACCAAGCGTAAAAAAGAACATTTTATTAAATACAGCTATAACACATTAATGTCCAATGATAGCAAAAGGATGAGAGGGGACATCTGAAGACGAAGCGGATATATGACCTATATGAGTTTGAATGTCGCCTATTTCATAAAATTAATTGTCACTTCAATAAGTTTGGTTGTCATCCTGCTTCCTCTTGCTTTATTTGTCGGACTATCAAGAATTTACCTTGGGCTACATTATCCATTTGATGTACTAGCAGGTGGAATGCTCGGAATTAATTGTGGCTTTATTAGCTTTTATTTTATATGGACATTTTGAAGGAGGGGCAAATGAAAATTGCATTTTTCACAGATACCTTTTATCCGGAAATTAATGGGGTTGCACGAACATTAAAGCAGTTTACTGATTATTTAACTAGAGAAAATATTTCATTCAAGGTTTTTGCACCGAGCACTTTATCTAGTGAATATTTGACACCCTATATTCACCGCTTTAAAAGTCTGCCCTTTTTCTTATATCCTGAATGCCGTTTCGCTTTTCCTAACCCATTTCAAATGAGAGAAGAGCTCATTCATTTTGCACCGGATATCATTCATGTTGCCACTCCGTTTAATTTGGGGGTTTGCGGGGCATATTATGCAAAAAAGTTAAATATTCCACTAGTGGGCTCTTATCATACGGATTTCGATTATTATTTACAATACTATGATTTACCAAATCTCTCAAAATATCTTTGGAAATATATGAATTGGTTTCATCGTCCGTTACAGAAAATCTATGTTCCATCGTCTGAATCGATTGGAAAGTTGAGGAAAAGGGGATTTACAAATATGGAAGTGTGGTCAAGAGGGGTAGATTGCAAACTATTTCACCCTTACTATGATAAGCTAGTTGTTCGCAAAAGATATCAAATACGCAAAAAGTATCTTCTCATTTATGTAGGAAGACTAGCACCTGAGAAGGATGTCAACACACTTCTAGAAATAGCAAAAGCCTTGCCTCCGTATATAAATGAAAATTTACATTGGCTAATTGTAGGAGACGGTCCAAGTAGGGCTCAGCTTCAAAACGCGGCACTAGAAAATATGGATTTCACAGGATTTCTCCAAGGGAAAGAATTAGCTGAAATATATTCGGCTGCAGATTTATTTGTTTTTCCATCTCCAACTGAAACATTTGGCAATGTTGTTCTTGAATCATTTGCAAGTGGCACACCTGTTATCGGTGCAAATTCAGGTGGTGTCAAATGTATTATTCAGGAAGGGGTAACTGGCCGCCTATGTCCACCTGGAAATGTGCCTCAATTTACAAAAGCGGTCATAGAGTTATTGTACGATCATTCATTACGGAGTCAGATGGGGATTGAAGGAAGAAAATATGCTTTCGAACAAAAATGGGATACTATTTTTGAAAAGTTGCTTAAATCGTATTCTACTACGATTGACAAGGAAAATAAGCAGGAACTTGCTTAGCCATTGATAATCTTAAGCCACTTGCGGTTAAATGGTAAAATGGAAAAACACATGGGAGCTTTTATGAAGGAAGTTAAAATGTAGGAAGAAAGGAAAAAGACTAGCGACACTAATAATGTGTCGCTAGTCTTTTTCTAATTGTTTAAGTTCATCACACAAGCTTATGCTTTTGGATAAAATCTTTTAAAATATCACTTAAATTCGGGCTGCCAATTTCAGCTAAATCATAATGTACACGTGTACATGGCTTATTAATTGTAATGACGCGCGATAAATCGATTGGTGTGCCAATGATTACGGCATCACAGTCAGCCTTATTAATTGTTTCTTCCAGATCTTTCAATTGCTGTTCGCCGTATCCCATTGCCGGAAGGACGTTGCCAATATGTTTGTATTTGTTAAACGTTTCGCTTAATGTACCAACTGCAAATGGACGTGGATCAATGATTTCCTTCGCACCTAAACGTTCAGCTGCAACTGTACCTGCGCCAAGTTTCATTTCTCCATGTGTCAATGTTGGGCCATCTTCTACGACTAATACACGTTTTCCAACAATACTCTCCGGTTGATCCACTGTAATCGTTGATTCTGCTTTAATAATCGTGCTATTTGGATTTGCGAATTTGATATTATTTTCTACGATTTGAACAGCTTCTTCTGGCGCACTATCCACTTTGTTAATGATAGCCACATCTGTTGTTCTTAAGCATACTTCACCAGGATAGTATTTCAGCTCATGACCTGGACGATGCGGGTCTAGGACAGTAACAGCTAAATCAGGCTCGAAGAAAGAGAAATCGTTATTTCCTCCGTCCCATAAAATAACGTCACAGCCATCTGGATCATTTTCAGCTGCTGCCAAAATATCTGCATAATCAACGCCAGCATACACAATATTTCCACGCGCCACATGTGGTTCATATTCTTCCATTTCTTCGATTGTGCAATTATGCTCTTTTAAGTCCTCTACTGTCGCAAAGCGCTGAACACGCTGTGCATTCAAATCGCCGTAAGGCATCGGATGTCTCACTGCAATGACTTTTAAATCATGCTCCAGCAGTGTTTCGATAATTTTACGCGATGTTTGGCTTTTTCCAGTTCCAGTTCGCACAGCGCAAACGGAAATAACTGGCTTATTACTTTTTAACATCGTGCTTTTTGGCCCTAGTAATGTGAAGTTAGCACCTGCTGCATTCACAATCGCACCCACGCCCATCACGTCTTCGTAATTAACATCACTATACGCAAACACACATTCATCCACTTGCAAGTCTTTAATCAATTCTGGTAATTGATCTTGTGAATAAATAGGAATACCTTCAGGGTACAATTCGCCCGCTAATTCACTTGGATATTTTCGTCCATCGATATCTGGAATTTGCGTTGCTGTAAAAGCAACAACATTATACATTTCATTATTACGATAATACGTATTAAAATTATGAAAATCCCTTCCTGCTGCCCCAATAATAATAATATTTTTTCTACTCATAGCACTCTCTCCTATACTTTCAATCAATTATTATAATAATAACTAGGAATGTATATTAATACAATAGCATTTTCAAAATTGCTAGAAATTAAAAGATAAGGATGTTGCTTTTATGAATAAGCTCTTTAGAATATTTTAATTAAGGAATTTCACAAGAGGTTCGTTTTATTAGTCGTTTTTCGAAAAATATTTTCGAGTATCTTCACGTATTTGTTTGGGTAATACACGATCAAGCTCTTCATTTAACCATGATAGTGTTTTACTACGCAAGTCATCACGCATTTTTTCTTCCGCAGAGAGCATAACTAAATTGATGGTGCAAAAGGAGGGAGCTGAACAGCAGCTTTCTCTATACAAATAACCATTATCTTTAATATTTTTACATTGAAAAATAGGCTTTGGACCTTCAACTGCTTCAACTACATCCCAAAAGGAAATGTCTTCTGGGGACTTAGATAACCTATATCCTCCCTTTACACCGGGGACAGAACTTACAATACCAGCCTTAGACAATTTACCGAAAACTTTTGAAAGAAATGTCTCAGAAAGTCCTTGGAATTCTGCCAAATCCTTGATCCCAACACTTTCCTTAGAAGGAACATCAATTAAATAAACAAGACAATGTAAAGCATATTCAACTCCGACACTGTATTGCATAAAACTCACCTACTTTTGTTTATGGATTATCAAATTGTATCTTAGGAGTATTTAGAGTTCTAGTCAAATAAAGAAATCTCTGTTGGTAAATTTTATTCATTTGACAAAAATAATTATAGCACATATTATAGATAATGTTAATCGACGATTAAGTTAGTCTTTAATTGGCGCCTAAAATTCATTTTAAAGGAGAAATACAAATGAACAAAACACTGATCATTAATGCACATCCAAATATAGATGATACTTCTTCAGTTAGCTTGCAGGTTTTTAACCACTTTTTGGAGGCTTATAAAGAATTAATTCCTGATAGCGAAGGAATTGAACAGATTAACTTGTACAGTGATGTAGTGCCTATGATAGATAAAACGGTTTTAAGTGCATGGGAAAAACAACGAAAAGAACAGGAACTAACTAGCCAAGAACAAAAAGTAACGGAGCGTATGTCCGGAATCTTACAACAATTTAAAAGTGCAAATACGTATATCATCGTATTACCTTTGCATAATTTTAATATTCCATCAAAGTTAAAAGATTATATGGACAATATCATGATTGCACGTGAAACCTTTAAATATACTGAAAATGGGTCAGTGGGGCTTCTTAAAGACGGACGAAGAATGCTTGTCATACAAGCAAGTGGATCAATATATACTAACAATGATTGGTATACAGAAGTTGATTACTCTAATAAATACCTGAAGTCAATGTTCAATTTTCTTGGCATTGAAGATTATCAAATCATTCGCGCACAAGGAACTGCTTTACTAGACCCAATTGAAGTATTACAAAAAGCATATAAAGAAGCTGAAGAAGCTGCTTCAAGATTAGCACCTAAATTAATACTTTCTTAAAGGGAAAGAAATAAAAGGAGGTAATTATATTGGAACAACGAATTGATTATTACAATGTAGCGCCAGAAGCACTTAAAATAATGATGGAAATGGAGAAGTATACGAAAACTACAGGTATAGACCGTAAACTGCGTGAACTAATAAAAATTCGTGCCTCGCAAATAAATGGTTGTGCATATTGTATTAACATGCATACAGCTGATGCTAGAAAAATGGGAGAAACGGAACAACGTTTATATTGTATTAGTGCTTGGAGAGAGTGCACATTTTACACAAATGCAGAAAAAATAGCCCTTGAGTTAACAGAATACGTGACGTTAATCCCGACAAAACGTGTGCCAGATGAGCTTTATCAACGAGTACGTGAACATTATAACGAGAGACAGTATGTTGACCTTATTTTAATAATTAACCAAATCAACAGTTGGAATAGGATTTCCATTGCAATGGGGAATACGGCAACTGAAAAATAATACTTTCGGTGAACATCTACGTCTCAGATTGTATAGAAAAGGCATCCAAGTGCATATTTGGATGCCTTTCGGTTATTTAGAGCATAAAAGGAAAAGGGTACCTAGGGCAATTGGTGTGCAAAGGGCAGCTGCGTTCTAAAACAAGAATTCCAGGATTATATATAGCTGGAGACTGGACATCGCCCAACTCAATTTTGGCAGATGGGCAGTGAGCAGTGAAAAATAAGCAGCTGAAGGAATCATTTTAAACGAAAAGGGGAGAAATCGTGCAAATTTCGAAAGAAGATTACCAACTATATAAACCATTGTTGTTCTCATTAGGTTATCGGATGTTAGGATCAGTTGCGGAAGCAGAAGACATGGTTCACGAAACATTTCTAAAAGCTTACCAAATAAGTGAGGAAGACATAAAGAATAAGAAAGCCTATCTCTGTAAAATGATGACAAACCTCTGTCTTGATTCATTAAAGTCTGCACGATACAAGCGAGAACATTATGTGGGACCATGGAACCCTGAGCCGCTATTACAAGAGAAATTACATGCCTATGATCCATCTGAAATGATTATACAAAAAGAAGGATTGAGTATTGCCTATTTACGCATGATGGAGCATTTAGCATCAGATGAACGGGCAGTTCTCCTTTTAAGAGAGGTACTGGATTTCCCATACTCAGAGATTGCACATATTATTGGAAAAAAAGAAGAAAACTGCAGAAAAATTTTTAGCAGGGCCAAGCAAAAGATCTCACGTGTGGAAGGTGAAAGTTTAAACTATGAGGAAAATAAATCAATCATTAATCGCTTTGTAGAAGCGTTTCAAATGCAAAATACGGCTGTCTTATTAGAACTTATATCAGAAAATGTTACACTATTCTCTGATGGCGGTGGAAAAGCTACGGCTGCTGTACGTCCAATCGTATCCGTATCCAACGTTTTAGCCTTATTATACGGAATCATGAAAAAAGCCTCTGAAGACTTTAATTTTGAAATGAAAAATATCAATTATCAACCAGCAATCGTGATATACATGAATGGTAAGATTCATAGTATCCTAAGTTTTTATATTAGTAATGAAAAAATAAACGAAATGTATATAACAATGAATCCTGAGAAACTGCCTATTCACTAAAAACTGTAGAGGTACGGTGAGAAAAAGTCATTCTTGGCAGTATTTATTTATCGGGGACTAAAAAAATCTGATTTACTCGTCTGCGATAAATGGCGAGTGTACTCCAAAATTGATGCTACATAATTAATGGTAAGCAGTCCAGACAAAAAAGTAAGCTAGACTAGATACGTTATCAATGAACTATCTTGTCTAGCTTATTTTTTTTCATTTAGTCTAATTCATAATAACTGCAAACAACTTGTCCGACAGCTTTCGCAGCTACGAGGAGTGCATCTTCATCGATATCAAATTTTGGATGATGATTGAAGTAAGGATTTTCTACCCCTTTTGGTGTACATGCAATGTAGAAAAAGCAGGCTGGGAATTTTTCAGCATAATAAGCAAAGTCCTCAGATGGAGACATTGCCGGAAATTCCTTCACTTCTTTAATGTCTTTATCATCCATGCTTCGTAAACTTTCTGCCACCTTAGCTGTAAGCTCAGGGTCATTGTATAAAGGCGGATAATCAGGAGTATAAGTAAGCTCACATGTTACGCCAAACTCTTCTTCAATTCCTCTTACAATCCGTTTTACTTCTCTCTCAATCGTTTCTTTTGTTTCTACAGTCATATAGCGAATATCGCCCTCAAGTTCTACGCTATCCTTGATCACGTTGAATGTCCCTTTTCCATCAAAAGATCCAATAGTAATCACACCGATATCGAATGGGCTTAATCTGCGGCTGACAATGGTTTGCGCAGCTGTAACAAAATGAGCAGCAGCAACGATTGCATCGTTAGCTAGATGAGGAGAGGAACCATGGCCACCTCTTCCTTGGACTTTTAATTTCATGTATGCCCGTCCATTAAAGGAATATCCAGCATGATATCCTACTGTGCCCGCAGGTCCCATCGGTAATAAATGAATGCCATAAATAGCATCTAAGTCATCAATCAAACCAGACTCTACGATACTTTTCGCCCCACCTGGCGGAACCTCTTCTGCATGTTGGTGAATGATTTTTATTGTCCCTGGAATGGAGTCTTTTAATCGAATTAAGCAATCAGCTAAAACTAACAAGTAAGCAGTATGTCCATCATGCCCACATGCATGCATTAACCCTTCATTCTTTGATTTAAACGGTACATCTGTTTCTTCTACAATTGGAAGGGCATCAAAATCTGCGCGCAGACCAATTGTTTTTCCAGGCTTTCCACCTTTAATGGTGACGACAATGCCATAACCATTCCCAACATTCGTTTGAATGTCCACATCTTTTCCCTTATAAAAATCCGCAATATATTGAGCTGTTTTCTCCTCTTTAAATGAGATCTCTGGATTTTCATGTAAATGGCGACGGATGGAAATTATTTCATCTTTACGTGATTCTAACATGCTCATCAATTCACATTTCATTATTTTCGTCTCCTTTTTTGCACGTTAAGAAATTATAAATTGTCAGCGCAGAAGTTGATTCGACGCGGGTGCCAATTTTAGGAATTAAGTACGATGGACAGGATGTCCTAGTCGGGCGAATGCCACAGGACGTGGCATTTATGAGCGCGATAAGTGCAACTACGCCTCTATCTTCGCCTTTCCAAGGCTCGCCAATCGGCGAGTTTTCTTTAACGGAACAGAATGATATAACCTTTCATTCGGTTCCTATTTATAAAAATGAGCTGAAACTGACTTCTATCTATACTCTATTAAGTTAATTAGCTATCTTATTTGGTGTTTGAAATGTTTTTTTCGATAGAGCATCTGTTGTTTTACCAGCATTTTTTGGTACCATAATCACAATTGAAAGAATCGACAGTATACCGAATATTACGTTTACGATAATCCCTACCGATGCTGCGGTCTCAACACTTCCAGCCGCTGCAACTGAACTATAAACCGTTGCAGAGATAGCAACACCGATCGCACTGCCTAATGAGCTAGCCATTTTGTAAACCCCTGCAGCTTCACCTACTTTGTTCGATGGCGCATTGGAAACAGATGTGTCTGTAGATGGTGTTGCATATATGCCAAGTCCAAGCCCGAATAAAACAAACCCAATAAATACTACAACTGTATAAGTAAAACCAGGCAAGAAGGTTAGACCCATCATCGCTACACCAACTGTCGTGATAATAGCACCCCAGACCATTGGTAATTTTGCTCCTACTTTTTGCAGGATTTTTTCTCCGACACGAATCATTGCAAGAACAACGATTAAATATCCAATTGATAGCATCCCTGACTGAAATGCAGTAAATCCACGGCCTACTTGAACATACGTATTTGCAACAACAAGTGTCCCGGCAATTGCATTTAATAAAAAGTTTGAATAAGTAGCACCTGCGTATGGTTTATTTTTAAATAAAGAGAAATCAATAAGTGCAATATCTTTCTTCTTTTCAACATTGAAGAAGACAATAGCTCCGATAATGGTAACGATGGCAAGAATAATAGTGATTGGACTAGTCCAGCCTAAGTCCGCACCGAATGTAATAAAGACGTTTAATGCAATCATCGTAACGATAAAGATAGCTAAACCACTAAAATCAAATTTAAAAGAACCATTTCCTTCTGCTTTGCTTTCAGGTGTATCTTTAATTAGCCACATAGCAAGGAGGGCAAAAATAATGGAGAAGATAAAAATCCACTTCCATCCCATATACGTAGCAATGGCGCCACCTGCAAACGAACAAACACCTGAACCGCCCCAAGATCCAATTGACCAATAACTAAGAGCACGCTGTCTGTCTTTTCCCTCAAAATAAGCTTTCATTAAAGCAATCGTTGCCGGCATAATACAAGCGGCGGAAATCCCCTGGATAATACGTCCAATAATTAGCAAGACAGATCCTTGTGCTAATACAAGACATAAGGAACCGATAACACTTAAAATTAACCCAATATACGTAATTTTTTTACGTCCAATTTTATCTGCAATCCCACCAGCAGCTACAATAAACATACCTGAGAATAAGGCTGTTAAACTGATGGCTATATTGATCGTTCCATATGAAACCCCTAAATCTGATTGAACAGCTGGGACGACATTGACCATTGCCTGGGCAAAAAGCCAGAACGTGATAACCCCGAACACAATCCCTGTGATCAGCTTATCCGTACCTTTATAACTTGTCTCCATGATTGAACCTCCCACACCTTAACTAAATTTTTTAATATGTCTAATAAGAAACATTACTGCAACAAATAAGGAGTAACAGGAGCACTTGTTGCGTTTCTATACTATAATTATAAAAATTTCAGCTGTATTAAGAGAGTCAATTTTTGTGTAAATCACAGACTAAAGCTCGAAATAATTAACCTATCATTTTGCTAAGGGAAAATTGTGGGGCAGATTTTTGTCATTTATACAAGTAAAGGGGATGGCTTCACTGCCTTCTATACCATTCAAAGGATAGAAGGCAGCAGACCCAGACGTTTTGGGGCTAGCCTTATAACATGATTTGCAACACTTTTGTCAGTAGGCTTTTCGAATATCAAAAAAGTGAATGGCATTGCTTGTTAAATAGGAATAAAATGACCAATCCTCTTCAATCGTTTCATCGAAGATTTCTAAAGAAGGCCTGGAGGAATTAATAATATAATCAATAATTTCAGAATCCATGCCATACTTACTGTTCAAATTCCACCAGTTCGTATATAACGCTCCATGATTTTTATCAAACACATGCTTGCGTATTTGATATTCTCCTTTAGGAATTCCAGAAATCGTTACGTGAATTTCTTTATTGAGTTTTTGCAGAAATGTCTCTTCAATGGATAAATATGGATTGATAATATTACAATTCATCAGGATCAACTGATATCCCCGCTCATTCCTTGTCATCACGTAATCCTTATCCTGTGCAACAATTTCACCATGTAGACGTTTTAGAAACATCAATGCAAAATAAGCTGGACGTTTTCCCTTTAGATAATGGAATAATTCGACACCGTCCATTCGATAACGCTGATCTTTCCCTGTGTCCTCATGTACGATCGTATTAATCCAAAGAGCAACTGTTTTCACATCATTGGATATATCCAATACATTTTTCAAGTGCAATGCTCCGCGAAAAAAAGTGCCATTCGTATACCGAGTATTGCCTGATAACGTGTTCCATGAAACGAGATGAAGTGGTTTTTCTATATGGTTCCTCTTTAAGTAGTGCTTCAGCTTATTTGTTTTTTCTTTTATGTAATCTTTTGCTAAATCGAAATTCATTTCCGCCATTTCTTTAAAATCAATTACCTCATTTTGATTTGCATTATAACCGATAAAATCAATAAACTCCCCCTTCTCTAACTGCCATTCATGATGATTGCTCGTTTTTTCTTTACGAAAAGAAAAAGGCATATACAAGCCTACCTGAATCGAAGGGAGGGTCGTTTTTAATACATCATGCAGTTTTAAATAAATCCTCTGAAGATCTTTTGCTTCAACTCCTGTATAATATGGCTCGTAAAACATCACATGCCATTGCTTAACAAACGACTCTCCGTAAAGCTGTAAGCAATGTCTGATAAATTGAATGAGTTTTGTAAAATATTGTTCTTCATCTCTCGAAATATCTATATAATCTGCCCGTATAAACAAAGATAAATCATGCTTTTTCATGAATGCCAAAGCACTATCAATATTAAAATATGGTGATGTTGTCGGAATCTCTTCATCTGTCTCTACTTCAGGCGGAATGGCCGTATTACTAATGAGATTACGAACTCCGATATATTTTAACTTCAAATCCTTTTTGACATCTAATATTTGAGAGCGAACATCTTCTTTTAATAGCTCAAAAATTTCTCCAATAATCAGGATATGATTAGGATGATGTAAGCCCATCGGTTCTAGGGAGGACAAGGTGATTGGCAGCTTTTCATACCTAGTCTCTGTATGGTTATAAGATTTTTGATCATCTAAATTCATGCTGCTTAATTTTGCGATAATCTCTGATGATTGGATAAGATTTGAAGCATCTACCTTGCTATAGCTTCGAACTGAATCCTCCTTTTGGACAGTATGGCTATCACGATATAGATGTGGCGTCATTCCATACACTTCTTTAAAAAAGGCTGAAAAAGACTTTGTGTTTGGGAAGCCATTATTCATCGCGATTTGTGATATGGAATCAGTTGTGTAAAGTAAATCCTTCAAACTATGCTTAAGCCTGATATTCATTAAATAACGACTAAACCCCATCCCCATTTTCTGTTTAAAATATCGGGATAGATAGCTTGTTGAAAGAAAGTATTTCTTTGCAACCTCCTCTAATGTAATCAGCTGATCATAATTTCTCTCCATATAGTCAATAATTTGCAATAGGCGCCGATCCTCTGTATCTATTTTCTGGATGACACTGCCTTCTTCTTTAAAACTGCGGATCAATATAAGCAGCATTTGACAGATGTAGCTTTTAACTTCAATTCGATAGCATTCATCTTGTCTATAATAACTAATCATCACATTTGCCAATAGCTTGCGAATGGCATGAATCATCTCTTCTCTTCCAAGATCAATTTCTCTTGAATAGCATTCAAAGCGCTGATTGCGATAATCAGCATAATGACGGTCCATGAAGCTGTCTGAAATGGATAATATCATTACCCTATTCTGTTCATTTCCTTGAATCTGGTAAAGCTGATTACGATTAATAACAAGCAAATCGTTTTCTGCCATATGATAAAAGCGACTGGATGTCTCTATTTTTAATTCACCACTAATGACCAGAATAAATTGAACCCCTTTATTTATTCTTGGAACTAACAACTCAATATGTTGAAATGATATCTGAAAATCTAACAAAGGATCGTTCAATCCAATCACTCCTAACTACTTTTGATCGATAATGAGCATGCTCCAAAAAGCATGACCTCACACTTTCATACCAAAATTATCATAATTCTATCTCAAAGATTTAAAAAGCGAGTGTTACTTACTATTTTTACAATACCTGCCCACTCTTCTTATCATTAACCTCTAGGTTTACATTATCATATAAAAAAATACCCACTCAAGTGGGCATTTCATTAGAGGTTCGTTATAGGCTTCCGTAAATAGAAAAATCCATATTCCGGCACCCTAGGTTATAAAAAACTCATTTAATTTTATGGTATATTTCACCGTTAAGTTTTTGATTATGGTTTCTGCCATCAAAGGATTTAAATATATACAAAAATAGAAGAAATACCAACAATGTACTTAAATGAAGGATTAGATTTATATCCATAAAAAAAATCAGAGCCTTAAGCCCTGATTAACTTTTTGTATGTCTGTTAAATTTTTGTTAGTACAATGCCGGCTAGTGCGGAAATAACCCCGATGACCTGGTACATTTTAAGCCTTTCTTTATATAGCCAACAGCTGCTGAGAACGACAACTAAACAATTTAAACTAACAATCGGGAATACAATGCTGGCTACTCCAATATTCAGAGCAAAAAAGTAGCTGCTATAACCTACGACACTAATACATCCAATAATGACACCAAATTTCAGCTCTGTACGCTGCCATTTTTCCTTCATCATAAAGCTATTTATCAGTAAATAAGTCGCACCGCCGCCATACATACAAACAAGTGTATTGATGGAATCAATATGTAAATGCGAGGACGTCTTCATAAGCACACCGAGTACACCAAACGATCCAATCGATAGTAAGACGCGGTACATCCACGGCTTATAATCCATCTTAATGCCACTGCCTGGCACATATTGGATGACCGCTGCAGAAGCAAGAATAACAATAATGCCAATCCACTGAATGAGTGTAATGTGCTCTTGAAAAATAAGCGCTGCGCTTAGGATAGGAATGATCGTATTTGTGCTAATAAGCGGTGATGTTAAACTAGCAGGTCCTTTTTCAAACGCCTTTGACATTTGAATATTCCCATTAGCATTCAATATGCCGATGACCGCCCCTAGCACAATCGTTAATCCATTAAATGAAGCAAACCCTACGACTGTTCCATAGCCAAACATGATTAAAAACGCAATCAGATAAAAGAAAAACTGCAAATGCACCTTTGATAGTCCTTTGCCTGACGTGACCTTAAAAATCATATTATTGATTCCAAAGCACAACATCGTCAGAACTGCTGCTACAATCCACATTAAAAATCCTTCTCTCTCTTTGATAGAATCATTTTAATATAGATTTCTAATATTTCAAATGGTTTTTATAATTTTTAAACTAGAGTATTAATATCGATTCATTATCTGATAAAATGTAAAAAAAAACATGTATTTGGATGTTTAAGGTAAAGTAGTCTGAAGAACGAAAGACAGAATCTGTAGTCGACATTTTGACGATGAATTAAAGGGCATTGGGCAGTTCAGTTCGGAAGGAACGTATTGATTTTTATCTAGTAGCTATATGGAATAGGTGAAACCTGCATTAGCTCTAAACAAAGCTAATGCAGGTTTCACTACTTAAACTTTATCATTTTTCAAAACGGGCATTTTCCAAAGCATTTAAATCAATTTTCTTCATCTTTAAGAGGGCCTGAAACACTCTGCGGTTTTCGTCTTTTGATCCTTTATACAAGACCTCATTCATATTGCCCGGAACGATCTGCCATGAAAGGCCGAATTGATCCTTTACCCATCCGCATTGTTCTGCCTCGGGTACGGCAGAAAGCTTATTCCAGAAGTAATCAATCTCCTGCTGATCTTTACAGTTGATCATGAGTGAAAATGCTTCATTAAAATTGAAATCTACATCATATCCATGATCCATCGCTGATAAATGATATCCGGATAAGTTGAAAGCAGCATATTTCACCTTTGCCTTTGATGAACTGGATTCTCCTGCTTCATATTTACTTATTACTTCTATTTTTGAATCCTCAAATATGTCTGTGTAATACTGGATTGCCTCATCCGCTTTCCCACATGAATCACTTGAGAAGAGCAAGTTTGGTGTAATCTTTTGAACAGCTTTACCATTGTCTTTAAGCATCAACTGCCATGACAAGCCAAAGCGATCCTGCACCCAGGCATACCGCTTACTGAAGGGATACTCACCTAATGGCATGAGTTCGGTACCGCCTTCTACTAAAGCTTCCCATTTGGTATTAACCTCTTCTATCGATTCGCAAGCGACCATCAATGAAACAGATGGATTAAATTTGAAGTAAGGACCTGCACTGATGGCCATGAATTCTTGCCCAGCCAATTCAAAGCTGACTAATTCTGAATCTCCAGAAGGAGTGTTTTCTATAACTGTTTCATTTAATAGTTTAGAGTCCTCAAATAAACTAATATAAAACAAAGCGGCTTCTCTTGCTTCTTTGTCATACCATAAATGTGGAATGATTTTTTGCATAAGGACCTCCTCAATAAGATTTTATTTAGTGCCCTCTTCGCTGACGAAAATTCCCATTATGTATAATTGGGTATAGTTTTTCAGATTAAATTATTTTCCGCAGGAACATTAAAACATGCCATTCTCGTTAGGAGAATCCTCGGGTATTGGCTGACCTACATCCCATAATTCCACAATTTGATCATTCTGAAACCGGAAGATATGGACCACAACTCCTCCAAGATCCTCAGGATTTTGTCTCACATGAGAGTGAACCGTAACCATCTCTCCCTCTTCAATAGCATGTTTGACCTCAAGTGTCTTGTTAGGGTTCAGGGCGGCATTCTCTTTCATCGCGAGCATAAGGGAATTGGCATCGCCACGGAAATAGGGATTATGGTGGCGAAAGCCTGGACCTATGTATTTCTGATATGCTTCGTCTACATTCCCAGAAGCTACAAGTTGCAGGAACGATACTGCTTGGTCTTTATGGGAGAGGTTTGCTTTCATATTCATCACAAACATCCTTTCTTTAAGGAATTTAAAGTTCTAGAATAATGTTATGTTGAACATAATAAATTGTCAATAATTGGGTTCTAAACAAAAAACTCACTATGGGCTATCCCTTTTGTATATTCTGGGCGATTTTACAAAATATCAGCTAAGTAGGTTTGAATCGAATTAGGTAATAGTTGAAAGAGCAATCCTTCGTATTTAATATCAAGTAGACCAGCTAGAACAAAAAGGAAAATAATTAAAATAACGATAGGTTTCTTATGCTTTTTAGATAGCTGCTTCAAAAGGTTTCCCTCCACTGAAAAATAATACATGAATCATTTACCTGTTCATTATACTGAATTTCATCGAACAATACTTCATCAAAGAGATTCTCCCGTACTGAAGGATGATGGTGAAAAATGCGAAATAATCAATACCTGACTACACCGATAACTTAGTAGTTGTTTTTCTTTTTCTTTTTCTTTTTCTTTTTCTTTTTCTTTTTGGCCCCGTATCGTTGACGTAACGTCTGCCCTCCAATATATTAGACAAATCAAAAGTTTCTCTCACTTTCTTGAGTCTTTCCCAAAAGTCGATTCATCTTTTATATATAGATTAGGTTAAAGAAAGGACACATTTTTAAAAAAAAGTTTGTTTCTGGACATAAAATTTATTATCAATTCAAAAAGCTAGACAAAGAAATCTCGTCTAGCTTACTCTTTTATTATTCATGCTTTTCCATTACTCAAAACCATAATACCCGCAAACTACATACCCAACTGATTTGGCCGCAACAAGAAGGCAGTCTTCATCAATATCAAATTTTGGATGGTGATTAAAATAGGCAGTCTCCTTGCCTTTTGGTTTACAGCCAATGTAAAAGAAACAACCAGGGATTTTTTCAAGATAATAAGCAAAATCCTCAGAACCGGAGAGCATCGGGTATTCCCCAACCTCTTTAATGTCCGGGTCGGTTATGTTTTTTAAGCTGGTGACCACCTTTTCTGTCACTTCCGGATCATTGTACAGCGGCGGATAATCAGCCGTATATGTAAGCTTACATTGTACGCCAAATTCCGTCTCAATGCCTTTTACTATTCTATGTACTTCTTTCTCGATAATCTGCTGCGTTTCAACCGTCATATAGCGGACGTCCCCTTCAAGCTCGACACAATCTTTAATCACATTGAAGGTGCCTTTACCATCGAATGAGCCGATCGTAATGACTCCCATCTCAAAAGGATTGATCCGGCGGCTGATTACTGTTTGTACCGCTGTTACAAAATGGGCTCCAGCAACAATTGCATCATTTGCCAAATGTGGAGATGACCCATGGCCACCTTTACCTTGAATGATTAATTTGAAAAATGACCTGCCTGCTAACGCATATCCGCTTCTGTAGCCAACAAAGCCTGCTGGATGGGTAGGGAATATGTGAATACCATAAATATTGTCTAAATCGTCCAGCACACCGGCTTCCACAATGCTTTTCGCTCCCCCAGGAGGTGCTTCCTCCGCATGCTGATGAATAATTTTAATTGTTCCGGCGAGTGAATCCTTTAATTGGATCAAACAATCCGCCAAAACAAGCAAGTAGGCAGTATGGGCATCATGGCCACAAGCGTGCATTACCCCTTCATTTTTCGATTTAAAGGGTACATCTGTTTCCTCCAAAATCGGAAGTGCATCGAAATCTGCCCGAAGAGCAATCGTTTTTCCCGGATTACCCCCTTTAATTGTCACGATAATCCCATAGCCGTTTCCTGCATTCCTAAGGATGTCAACATCTTTTCCTTTATAAAAATCGGCAATATATTGAGCGGTTTTCTCCTCTTTAAAAGAAACTTCCGGATTTTCGTGTAAATAACGGCGAATTTGAACCATTTCATCTTTGCGGGCTTCTAACATGCTCATTAATTGTTCTCTCATTTCATCCCTCACAAAGTTTTTATATAATGATTTAAGTGCCTCAGCTCGAAGCATTTAGCGACAACAGCTATTTCATTATTCTGCAAAAAATCATATTTATAATACCCTAATTTTTAAATGATATGACAAGGTTCATCACTTTTATGGATTCTGTCCACATAATAGTAAAATCAGTTGATATAACAGAGCCCATCGTAGGATAAGTTCATTCCATTTTGAATTTCACACTAAAAGATGATCCGTATATGGAAATGTCATTAAGAGTGCTACAGAATTTCACTTGCCAATTGTTTAATTAACAGCTGAACAAGCAAATTTACGTTGGAAAGAGTTAAATCTACCAAATGATATCTCCATAGCTTTTGAACCTACTTCCGGAAGCTATGTGGGGCAAGTTTTTTTATTCCTGATACAAATCAAAAAACTCGCTCCTTGTATTAGGAGCGAGTTGAAAGTAATGTTGTGTGGGAGGATTCCCAATGCTTAGAGTGATGGACCGGATTTTCCCGGTAAAAATAATTTACAGCATCAACAAGCGCAAAAAAGTAATATCTTATATAAATAGTAGATGAATATAATATTATTTAGTTAACACAATTTTTATTTGATTTCCTGAAGGATCTTCAGTCTATGACATTATCTTCTTCTGTAAATGGAAATCCTAACCGCTTTAATTCTGATTTTGCATTGTTAAATTCATCTTCCGTAAAATGTGTCGTATAATACTTTAAACCTAAGGCGTTTTCTGGTGGACTAGGTAATCCCTTCCCAGCCCAAGTGTTCATCCCGATATGATGATGATAGTCATCTTTGGAAACAAATAACATCTGAGAATCCTTAGATACCACATCAAATCCTAATGCATCCACATAGAATTTTTCTGAGTCCTCTATATTAGATACTTGTAAATGCATATGACCTAGTCTTGTTTCACTAGGTAATCCTTCCCATTTGTCTGCTTTTATTTCAGACAGTAAGTTATTAATATCTAGCGGATAAGTTCCTCCGACATATCCACCTTTTTCATCTTCTAACCAAAGGTCCGGATCTGTATCCACATAAATTTCTATTCCATTATTATCAGGATCTGCAAGGTAAATGGCTTCACTGTATTGATGATCGGAAACCCCTTGAAGTGGATATTCAGATTCTATTAAATATTTTAATACCAAAGCCAGTTCTTCCCTATTTGGCACTAAAATAGCAAAATGAAACAAACCAGTTGTTCTAAATGGACGCTCCACAAACGAGTTCTCTTCAATTAATGTTAAAATTGGCGTTGTTCCATCTGTTGTTAATTCAGCAGTCCTTTCGTTCCTTTCTAACAATTTGAAACCAATTATCTCTTGATAAAAGCGTAATGAGTTATCTAAATCAGAAACCGATAATTCCACGTAACCAAGTCTAGGCTCCATTTCTCCGGTATAATTTAATTGTTTAGCATCCCTTTCCCAAGGCTTAAGTGTTACAAGTACTAAAACTATCACTGTTAGTACAACAATGGATAACCAAATAATATTCTTTTTAATAAGCATTTCTTAACCCTCTCTATATCTCTTTCCATTCCGTTAGAAATTCTATGAAAACCCTTATTTTATTGCTCTTCTATAAGAATTAATCAGCCTGTAATTGAATTAATTACATGTAACTATTATATTTACATGATTTTCTGCTGTCAACAAAAGCAGTTTTAATCTATACGTTTTTTAGGATATAATAAGCTTGTAATCAAATTAATTACATGATGGAATCCTTAAGTTATTTGTTTTAAAATAAAGAAGGAAGGTGACTTAAAATGTCCATCAGTAGCCGATTATCCGTTGGAATTCATATAATGGCTCTAATTGAAATAAATAAAAATGGAGTGAGCTCATCTCAATTTTTAGCGGAGAGTGTTAACACGAACCCAGCAGTGATTAGAAAAATTATGGGGATGCTAAAAAAAGCCGGGTTAATAGAAGTACATCCTGGTATCGCGGGAGCTAAACTAGCAAAGGAACTATCTGACATAACAATGCTTGACGTCTATAAGGCAGTTAATGTTGTGCAAGATAAAGAGTTATTCAGCTTACATGAAAATCCAAATCCAGAATGTCCCGTAGGCAGGAACATCCAAAATACAATAGAACCATTATTTTCAGCTGCGCAATTAGCTATGGAGAAAGTTTTGGAGAATGTAAACTTAGAGAGTGTTGTGAGGGATATTGTCAATAAAGAGAATATAAACTGTTGATAAAAGGCATTCTAAAAGGAATGTCTTTAATATGTTGTTCAAGATAATGGCCAAAACAAAAATTAGCGTGTCTCTCATTTGAGAGAGATGATTGAAATCTAAAATCCTTATTTACTTATAATACGGTTCCCAATAATGTTTAAAAAAGCCCTGTAGTTTTTCTACAGAGTTTTCGAAAAAGCAAACTCAGATTTCATTCATCATTTCTTATAATATTCTACTCTACTTCAATCGTAATCACTTCTCCATTAGAATGAATTTCAGAGAGATCCACACCATTTGGAATCGTCCATGATTTCACACGTTCAGCGCCTCTAATTTCTTTAATTTTGTTCGTTTGAAGGCGGACTTCTTGAACCTCTTCTCCACTGAAATCAATGTCCGCATTAAGTAGTAGCCTTTTTGAAACAAACTTTTATTTGTTTATCTGAATAAGGGTGTAATTTATTCTTAAAATAAAGTATAGTTAATTGTCTAATAAGATAAGCCTCTGATTAAGGATGTGTCAACATGCGTATTAATAAATTTATAAGCGATTCTGGAGTAGCATCTAGGCGGGGAGCAGATAAATTAATTACCGATGGAAGAGTTATGATAAATGGTAAACGTGCAACAATAGGCAGCCAAGTTAATCCCGGGGATGACGTTCTTGTAAATGGTAATCTAATCCGAGTAGCAAGGAACAATGTCTATATTGCCTTAAATAAACCTGTCGGCATTACGAGTACAACCGAAAAAGGTGTAAAGGGAAATATTGTTGATTTGGTCAACCATCCATTAAGAATATTTAATATTGGGCGCCTGGATAAAGATTCAGAGGGCTTAATACTTCTTACGAACGATGGCGACATTGTTAACGAAATTCTGCGTTCAGAAGGTAAGCATGAGAAGGAATATATTGTTTCTGTGGACAAGCCCATTACTCCTGAGTTCTTGAAGAAGATGTCAGAGGGAGTCAAAATATTAGGGACAAAAACACTTCCTTGTAAAGTAACCCAATTATCTAAATTTGATTTTCAAATCATTTTAACACAGGGCCTTAATCGTCAAATTCGCCGCATGTGTGCTGAATTGGGATACGATGTTTACAGTTTGCAAAGAATCCGAATCATGAATATTCATTTAGGCAATCTTCCTCCTGGACAATGGAGAGACTTATCCAAAAAAGAGCGAACTCAATTATTTAGAGAATTAAACTATGAGCCAAGAGAATGGTAAAAACTGCGGAAGATAAAATTTAGATAGAATCATAATTGGTTTATTGTATAGCCAAATGGACAATCAAAAATAATAAATCTTAGTGCTTCTTTCCCAGAAAGAAGCACTAAGAAGATATGCAAGCGGTCAATCTATCCCCTTAAGAACCTCATTTACTTATGATACGATTCACCGTAATATAAAAAAATGAGGTAAGCATTACATAATCCTCTTTCAACTTAGATTGTAATGTCTATTTCCACCTCTCCAATTTATGAAGATTTTTTACAAACATTCCTGCCAATAACTTCGGAAAACCCATTTCGATGCATTTATCTTTTACAAATTGTTTCATTTCATCTACAGAAATGTCCTTTTGCGTGAATTCCCCTTCTTGATAACAATGCATACAGTACATAGAACTTTTATCTAAATTCTTCTCCGTACCACGATCTTCAATTTTTTTTAATGGCATAGCACAGCTTTGGCACTTTTTATATTCTTTCATTCTATCACCTCAAATTGTACTTCAATTAAGCTTCTAATGTTTTATAAATTTTTTTGACTCTTTTTAGTTGAGGAGCTGTTAGGTATTTTTCTCTTTTTCGTAACACATTCAATAATTCCTCTTTATTTTCATCTGTTACGGCTAAAAGCGTGCTTTCCGAGTGTTGAGGAATTTCCTTTGGTCTGCAATTCTCAAGGTGATGGAGTAAGAAAGGAAAAATCACATCATTGTTTTCCTTACTGACGGCTGCTAGCTTCGCAAGAGTTAGGACACCCTTATCAATTGTAATAACCGAACCGATTTCCATCGCACTATTTAATGTGTCAAGATGAGCCATAATAGTTTCTGATGCTACCTCAGCAATCGTTGCTAATGCCGTCATTCCACCCCACACCAAACGATTATTACGGCTTTTTAACAACTCTATAAAAGTTAGAGCATATTTACTAATGAGTTCTGGTTTAACTTGTCCAATTTCGTACGCTACTTTAATACAATCGTATTGAATCTTTTTATCTTTGCTAGATAAGTTTTCAATTATTTCTTCTATGCCTGCATGATTTTCTTCATTAGCTAATTCATGTGCCAGCTCAATATTTGGTACTTCATCATCTCGACTGAGTTGAGAAGCTAACAGGTTCACTACTGACATCATTATCCCTCATTTCAAATTTAATTCTTTTGTACATACATTATCACATTTAATCTGACACCATTATGTCGTATATGCTAATATTTATCGCAAATTTCCTTTGCTCTTTCTTTTATAATTTCCCTGATATGTTGTGGATTAAGTACTTCAACCTGATCCCCTAGACTTAAAATCATACGATAAACCCATTCATCTTCTGGCAATGTTTCAGTCAAATAAATCCACCCGTCATCACTGAATTCCAAATTATCAAATTCAAAATAATCCTCTAACTCATTTAAGGCATGTTGAGTGAACTTCAGACTCACAGGGACCATTTCACAATCGTGCTGATAAAAGTTATACTCCCTAGCATGTTCTCTTTGTTCAATATCTTGGTTTGTGAGTTTTATGTGTCTTATTTGACCTCCAGATGGCTTTTCTGCTCCTCGTCCAAATTTGAACTTATTTCTTCTTTACTTATTATATAAGCTGCGTATAAATCATCTAATCCAAAGCTATCATTAACAATTTGCGTAAAAATGCTAACCCCAGACGAACTAAAATTAGAAAATTGTAAAAAATGAGAATCCTTTTATATTTAACATCTTTCAGTAATTAAAACAAGGGGCTAAAATCATTAGATGGAAGTTTCACTTTTTACCCATTTATAATAATTCCACCGTTTACATGAAGAATTTGTCCTGTTACATATGAGGAGTCGTCTGACGCCAAATAAACATAAGCAGGTGCCAGTTCAAAAGGTTGTGCAGCACGTTTCATTGGAGTGTCACTTCCAAATGTTGCATAAGTTTCTGGTGGACCACTTGAAGGGATAAGGGGGGTCCATACAGGTCCTGGAGCAACGCCATTGACCCGGATTCCTTGATTAATGGCGGATAATGCTAACGAGCGGGTGAATGAAACGATTGCTCCCTT
Organism: Bacillus sp. JJ1773; assembly: GCF_036962035.1. Classification (NCBI taxonomy): domain Bacteria; kingdom Bacillati; phylum Bacillota; class Bacilli; order Caryophanales; family Bacillaceae; genus Bacillus; species Bacillus sp. JJ1773. The sequence continues at coordinate 34,810 of NZ_JBALNX010000012.1, read as the reverse complement.
GGAAGCGGCATAATCGATAGCGTATCCAAGTCCGGTGTATGCAGCGATTGAGGTTGTATTGATAACGGAGCTTCCTTTTTTAAGATAGGGAATAGCTGCTTGTGTAAGATAAAAATATGAAAAAATGTTTGTTTGAAAAGTACGTTTAAGCTGCATTACTGATATGTCGCTGATGCTTGCTTGTGAATGTGCTTCCCCTGCATTATTGACCAGGATTTCAAGATGGCCAAATGCTTCAATTGTCTTCTGAACGACATAATGACAAAACTCCTCATCCCCAATATCTCCTGCGATTGTCAAGCATTGTCTTCCCAATTGGTTAACTCTGTCTTTTGTTTCGAATGCATCCCCATGCTCATTTAAATAAACAATAACAACATCCGCACCCTCTTTTGCAAAAGCAATGGCGACAGCCCGGCCGATACCGCTGTCTCCTCCAGTTATGATGGCAGCTTTATTCAATAGTTTGTTGCTTCCAGTATAATAAGGATTTTCGGAGATAGGTCTTGGAATCATCAAAGATTCAATACCTGGCTGCTGGGGCTGGAATTGTGGGGGAAATGTAACAGGTACTGTTTCGCACTTTTTTACATACCCAAAATGCTGATACATAATAAAGCCTCCTTTGGTTATGTGTTATTTAGCATATTCTTAAAAAGATTATAGGTGAATGCCTAAGTCTTACTGTTTTTGAACTTTTGATTCAATACTAAGGTTGAATAGAAACAGTGATTCGATAAGGTATATTTTTCTTGAATAGGTGGAAATTAAAGATGGCTTTTAGCAATTAATTTCCATAGAGGAGGCAGTTGGGGTGAAAACAAAAAAATGGATGTTATGCTTAGGTGCCATTCTAGCGTTCATTTTAGCTTTAAATAAACCGGTATATGCTTTTATTCCTTCTAAAGATCAAATTGTAAAACCTGATAAGGTAACATGGCAGAAGGACCAAGATCAACCTGCTTTTGACCTCTGGGGAAAAACCTTCTCACGTAAAGAGGCCCATGATTTAATGCAAACAGCAAAGGGAAGAGAACTATTATCTCCTAAGAATGGTGCTGTAAAAATTGATCAAGCTCTATTAGATTTAGGTAGAAAGTCATTTTACGTAGAAACATTTGGAAATGAAGTTTTTTTATCTGATATTCTTGGTGCTTTTAACGGTCCGCTCACAATTGAAAATTTTCAGAAAGCAATAAAAGAGTTAAACGGTAAGGGAACAACGAATTTACAGGTCGAATTAGCAGAAACAGTAACAATCGGGGGGAAAACATACAAAAAAGGAACAAAAGTGGATACCGGATTTGATGTGGTAAAAGGTTCTAACAAAGTTCTTGGTTTGCCGATTGTAAGATCAGAGGAAAAGTTAAAAGTAGGACTTAGCTGTGCAGCATGCCATGCCACTGTTGATCCTATTAATCACAAAGTAATCGAAGGGGCTGTTAATACGGATGCTAATTTCGGGCTTCTTCTTGCTTTAGGTACTAACACAACAGCTTACTTTGCACGTACTGAAATTGCATCTTTAAAGGATTATATAAAAAACTTAGAGAAAACGGTTGTAACTAGTGAAGGGAAAAAGGAACCCTTACCGGATTCCAAAGCGTTGGAGGCGGCTGTTGACGAAAGTGTAATCAAATGGCCAAAGGGAAACTTTGATATTACCAGTGATTTTGTTAGTAATCCCACTCAGATTCCGGATTCGTTCACTTTAGGGGATCATCCTTACAGCTGGAGTGGCTTTGCAATGGCTGGACCGTTTAAAGGGTTAAGTACGTTAAATAATGCTGTTCATGCCCAAGGTTCTGATTTGACGACAATTGCCGAAGCCAGTCGAGCTCTTTTTGGAATCGACAAAGAGGTGTATTTAGGAACTATTTTGCAGAAAGCGGCGAATCTTAAATATCGGTTTGATCCGGCTAAAGGGAAAAAGCCTTCAGAATTTTTTGCACAAGTCGATCCTAACCCGGATGCTCCTGGCGTAAACAAAGCGATTAAATTACCAACCTATCCGAGGTCTTCACTTATATCACCGAATGGGCTGATCGTCAGTTCGCCAGGAACGAATGTCGGGGAACAAAACAACGGAATGTCAGCGTTTCAAAATACCCTGGTTCCTCCGAAAACACCGATTAAGATAACAGATGAGGAAAAGCAATTAGGCAAACAGGTATTTGCACGCGGGTCCTGTATATCGTGTCATGCAGGAAGTTTTTATACCAATAATCAAATTATAGCAGTGGAAAAAATCGGTACGGAACCAACGCGAGCGATTGGTCTAAGAAAAGTTGGCGAGTTTTTGACAGACCCCGTTATATATTCACCTGATACACCTGTGCCTGTACCAAAAAGCGCACTATTGTTAAAAGTTCCGACTCAAGGATTAGACCCTGGGCAAATTAATCTTGCATTTGGAATTGGAAATACAATGGGGGGCTACAAGGTCCCTAGTCTTATTGGCCTTTATTGGTCTGCGCCATATCTCCATGACGGTGGTGTCGCAGTTGGAGCAAACACTAAAAGTCAATTAGGAATAGAAGGTACATTAAATAATAGTATTTTACCTGATCCGTATAACAGTTTGCGCGCATTAGTTGACAAAAACTTGAGAACTCAAGTCATAAAAGCCAATCAATCTGCAGAAAGCCTAAGGAAATCAAATGTAACAGGGGAAGGGCATGAATATTGGGTAGATGCTTCAACAGGTTTTTCTCAACAAGAACAAGATGCTTTGATAAAGTATTTGCTAACATTGAAATAACCCTCTTAAAGACAGGCAGTTATAATCAACGCCTGTCTTTAAGATGATGTAATTATTTTATTGGATAATTAAGGTTCTCCCAAAAAACCTCATTTACTTATGATACGGTTCCCCGTAACGCATCTAATTGAGGTTCCAACAAAAAGAATGCTAAGATCAAAGCACCCAAGACCCATCTCACATCTTTTTCAATAAGAACTCTTATCCTTAATTAAGTAACCAACGAAAGTAATATAAGCGAGATTCTCCGGTTAAATACAGAACGGAGCTCGTTTCGGCGTAAATAAGGGAAGGTTTTCCGACTATACAAAGCAACCCCCCCATTTTCACGTTTTTCGAGTCAATAGGCGGAATCTCTCCGTCTATTTAAGCTATTTTTGATTTTAATTACTAATTAAGAGGATTTTTTCCGACTATTTATCTGACCGGGTGCTTAACCTGATCCCCAACCAATAGGGAAGACTTTCAGGTTAGGCAGGTCGTAGATCTTCCAATGATTAAGCCGCTATTTGCCAATTATTAAACTGAAATGACGCCGAGCTGCTTCATTAAGCCCAGATCATCCCTATGCAGCCATACTTCGGCAATCTTCCCGTTCTCCAAGCGAAAAATATGAACGTTTTGTATAACCACTGACTTCCCTGTTGCAGGGATGTTCAGCATCTGGCCTTTGTGCGTCCCGGTAAAGGTAGTCTGGACTACTACTTTATCGGCTTCCTCAATAACTTGCCCCAACTGGAAATGCAAATCTGGGAAAGCGGAAAGATACATTTTCGTCATTTCGATTGCCTGCTCTAACGTCATATACTCCTCTCCACCTGCATGATGTATCACAAATTTCGGATGAATAATCTCTCCTATCTGATCAAAGTTCGCGTTGTTGTGAACTTCATCAAAATAAATACGTATGAGTTCCGTATGACTTGTTGACATTAGAATTCCTCCCTCTTCACCGTAACCAACAGATTACAACCACTTACTTTTATCACGGGGCCTCGCTGCAAACATTAAAGAAACATCTAGTAATGTAATTACTTCCTCTACATTAAGCAATCTTTTCATAGTTTCTGGATTGTGATCATTGCTTAACCTGCTTGCGCGAAGCCCCGTCATCCCATTCCAGATTAACTACTCAAGCTTTGACTCCCATATTTTTAGGTTGGATATAAAAGATTTTAAAAAGCAATGCGATAAATCCTTTTAATTTATGAGTTCAAAATTTAACTTTTGGTTGCCCAAACGCGTCTGCCGTCAGGTCGGATTATCACCACAATACCATCGTCCTGGACAACCAGCCGGCTGCCAGGGTGCGTCCATGTATCAGATGACCAGATAGCTTTATTGGCTGCATCATAGATTACCAGATTGCCGTCCCCTTGCATGATGCATACTCCACCAGGACCACCTGTTCTTGAAGACCAGATTGCCTCCGGCTTTCCATTGATAGTTTGTGGCGGATTCGCAATGTTGCAGGCGCGTAGTTCGGCGTTGGCCTGACTAATCTGTGTGTTCAGATTACGAATTATGACCGCTAGAGCAGGACCTCTGATTCCTCCTAGTTCACCCTGAAGATCTTTTAGCTCCATCTCTAGTTCCTTTATCTTGTTATCTATGAGCTTGCACTGCGGAGCGAGGGCAACTATAACTTTATTGTTTTTATAGAGCACTAGATTCCCATCACTCTGAAAGACGAAAGTATACATTCCGTTTGCTGATTGTATAGGCCGATCAATCGCAAGTACCTCCCCTGCCAGCATATCATTCCCTTCTGCAGCGGGACCTGACTGGAGCAGCCAAAGCCCATGAATAGGCTTCCATGGATGTCGTTCCCAATCACTCCACCAGCTTTCTGCCTCAGAAGGGACTAATCCACCCGCCTGCTTTCGTTCCTGTACGATGTCCTTAAGCGTATTCTTGAGGGCACGGACCTCTAGCAATGCCTGCAAATCAGGTTTCATAGTCGGCGCGGGATGCACTGGGCGACCACTGTCATCATATTTCAGGAGGAAACCATTGGCTGCGTATTCCAGCCCCCAAATGGCCAATCGGGTCCGAACAATCAAGCTAGTGCGACGTTGATCAGCGTACTCCTCTGTAAGCCCTCGATACTCCATCGGTTTTCGCTCCTTAGCCTGCAAAGTATCATCCGCCCGCATGTAACCATGCGCCATCCGGATATCAATTAGGCCAGGGTCAATGGTCATGATGTCGTGGATGTCGAAGTTAGGCTGAATAATGGTCACATTCACACCCCAGCCACGCGGTGGGTCTATCTCGTTCAGAACATTCTCGTCTGTCATAATGTCATTAGCAGCACGGCTCGCCACATCGAGGATATTAGCCACCCCCGTATTAAATGACGAAAGAAGCTTACCAGTCGCAACACTACGTGCGCTGTCCACCTTGCTATCGGAGGCTAAAATCGCGTAAACGTCGGTGGCTCCTGACTGAATAGCGACTTGGATCGGAACGATTTCCCGCACACCACCGTCTACGTAGTTTTCTTTGCCGATCGAAACTGGCGGAAAGGCTAAAGGAATCGAAGCAGAAGCAATCGTGCCTGTTATTAGACTGACACGTAACGGGCTGGGCTTTGTCGGCGGCGGATAGGTGACTTTGCAATTACTCAGTTCGCTGGCCAGTCTAGAAATTTCTGAGTTGAGTTCACGCATTTTTTTGACAATTGCTGGTTTTCCGTTCACTGACTCTTGCAGTAGAGCCTGAAAGTTGTCGGCCTCTTTCTTCAGTTCCTCTATCTTCGCAGCGATGGTTTGGCATTGTGGAGCAAGGTTGGCCAACGGCGCCAGAACTGGCGTGTTGTTGTCGCGTTCTAACATTTCTCCAGTTTCAGTCACATAGCGCAGAGCCCCACTCTCTAATGCTACTGTCGCTAGACGCAACTTAATACCACTCTTTTGCACCTTTTCCAAATCGAGCTTGGACCGGTCGCTCAGCTTGGCATTAATAGGCCCAAGATTATAGAGCGAACGTGAACTGCCTTTCACTACTTTACCGAGTTCATCTGTAACATATCCTATATCTCCGATAGCCTCTAGCATTTCCCAGGTGTATACAATATGATCGAAGAAGTTGTTGTTCGGTTTCCTTTTCAAAAAAGCGGCGAGCTTTGAGTTTTGGATATTCGACAACCAGGCTTCCTCTTTCCACATATCAGAGTTGCTTTGCATATCACGCCAGAGTTTGATCAGCCCATTAAGACCTCGATTGGGGTCCCCTATTGGAGTGAAGTACTCTTTTCGAGGGGTGCCCCCTTTTAGTATGGGCTCCCCTTCTCGAGCAGAGTATTCTTCTCCCTCAGCCAGCTTAATCGCATTGATTGAACCAACTGAACAGCCAGCCAAGATGGCAGGTCGAATATTTTTTTGCTCGTAAAGGTAACGTACTGCGCCAACCTGGAAGTCACCTCGTGCCCCTCCACCACTAAACACAATTCCAACAGTCATAATCTCTCCTCCATATTTATTTATTAGCCCCCCGGCATACGCTGAGGTAGATCGAACAAGATTTTCTTGAGCCTTATGACAAGGCTTATACAAAAGGTATTTAATGAACTAACGAAATATACGTTATCAAATTGAGAAGCGACACTTCATTAAGCCATAGCCTGTCATTCTGGCGAGAGATAAAAGTCAGTAGGTATTTAAATAAGCTCACCAAACAATCCAGATGTTTCCATACTGGATGGATTAGCGGTTTCACTTTTTCCAAGAAAGAAACATGTTGGTGTGCTGCACATTTAGTTACTTAATCACGATCCTTCACGGACTAATACTTGATATAGGAGCTCTAATGCTTTATTCAAATGCCGATAATAAGTGGCCGTTGATAAATTTAAGCTTTTAGCTGCTCGTTCAAGCGGTCGAACTCCTTCTATATAAGTAGTGGTTAACAACTTACCCAACATTTCTTCTTGCTCGTTGCCTTCGGTTAAGCAACGGATCGCTTCACCTAAATCATTCTTTGCATTATAGCCTGCTTTCTCGCCTGAAATGTCTGGTGCCAATCGATGCGGAAACAATCTACCGTAAGTCTGGATTAATAAAGGTTTGCTGGGAAGAACAGCCCAATGCTTCAAGATGTCTTTGAGCCCCTGAATGTATGGCTCCGCTTTCATTAAAGTGGAAGCTACTGCCGTAGAACGCTGGTTAACGGATCTATCCAGCTTTGTGATGAAGTCCTCTTTTCTTAAATCGAGCACGTAAGCCTGATAATCAGTACCGAGTTCAATGGTTGTATCCGCCCAGGCTGCACGTTCAAATCCGCAAAGCTCAAATACGGGAAACCACTCTCTCCAGGAAGTTAAGGCCAAGATCCACTCGGGGCTGCAGTAATGATTGAGTAAAGTGTGGATGAAATAAGATCGATACCGCCACTCAAGCTGGGGATCGATTCCTACTAACGCTATTAAATAGGCATTCGGGATGGGCTCCCATCCGTTGATGAACGGTTGTAACAGGGGGTCACTTTTTATTTCCTTTATGACTTGTTCATCGTGTAGGGGGATTTTGCCGAAAAAAGCTACAATGTTATCGTTTCTCCATATCGTAATAAAGGCGGAAGGTGCAACTTCCCATAGTTTGCTTATCCGATTTACTAGCGGCAGCAAGTCGACACGAGAAGTAGAAGTAAATTGGTGTGATTTGATGTATAAATCTCGGATAACCGGTAGGTCGCATTCTCGACATTGGCGAACTTCCATATCGTCCATATGTCCATAAAAACAAAGCGTACGAACGAGCGGGTGCTCGTGTAAATTTAGTTTATCCAAAGGCGGCCTCTGACCCAGAAGCGGATTCAAACTTTCTTCCATACGAATATACTGCAGCGCTTTGGATCGCATTTGTTCGTAGGTATTTGGCTTACGAAGCATGAAATCTTCCAGCGTCCATGCTCTGACAGCGTCATGAAGCATCCAGCCATCTTCCTTCATGATTACGAATGGCATTCCGACGAACTGACGAAACGCATCTGCCTCCAGCCCCGTGTCCATGATCGCTTCAAGTCTTTCTTCATTGAATCTCCAATAAACAGATGCAGCCTCGAGCATCCGATGCACAAAGGGAGGTTGCCCAAGTAGCATTTCACTCATCAGGACGGATATGAGTTGGAATTGTTTGTCGCGTTCCAACCGCCTGAGGTCATTACCCATTAGTATCGTTTCTGCGGCAAGAACCATTGCGAGCGGTACGCCCCTGGAAAAACGAAAAAGCTCAGTGTGACTGTCAATATCGGTAAGTCCACACTCCTTTGCGTATGACCCCACCTCGGTAAGGGTTAGCGCTTGAAGCTGAGTCATATGAATTCGGCCGGTCCATTCAGAACGCAGCCAGCTACCAGTGAGCAAATTACGGCCAGCCGTAACGATCTGAAACGACGCATCCAACGAGTTAAGCCAATTCAAAAACCAATAGGAGATAGAATGACAATGGTCGAATTCATCAATAACGATAACTGCGTGGTTGCCTAAAGAACGCGAACGCCGGTTCATACAGCGGGCAATCCCTTCCGAATCCTCAGTAAAGTAGGATTCGCCAGCGTTACGAAGTTGTGCAGCTAACTGTACCAGAACATCCTCCTTCTGTTGGATCACTTTACTTCCGTCTACGTAATAGAAATGATATCCTTCTGTTTCCGTCATGAATCGCCGAAGAAGCGTAGATTTTCCAATGCCGCTTTGTCCATATATATGAAGCCAGCGCCACAACCAATCTCCTTTCACGTGTTGCCGCAACAGATCCATTTCATGTACACGGCCGACAAAACATGCCCACCCCAATTGAAATGTTTCCCCATATGACATTTGATCCCCCCTATAGACTACTAATTATTTCCAGTATATACAATCTAGTCTGATATCTCATCATATTATTGAGAGTAAATTGAGAGTATGTTGAGACGCAATTCTATTATAAACACCTTCATTATTTAGGTAAGCTCTAACAATTCCTATTTTACATTCATCATCATATGTAGCTATAGAAAACACCCCCGAGAGTAAGAGTTTTTGGTCTAACTTTTGGGGGGCGTTTCACTTATGATACGGTTCTCCAACATGTATTAAATTGAGGTTTTTACTACCCTAGAAATCTAAATAAGTAGAATTTCATATACCCTTACATATGTATATTTGATGGGTTCATTATTAATTAAAAGTATGGAGGAATGGTATGAAAGTATTAAATAAAGTCATGGTCGTAACAGGGGCTGGTGGAGGGATTGGGAGAGAGCTTGTTTTCCAACTCTTGGAAAGGGGAGCTAAAGTCGCGGCCATCCTCAACAAATCCGGGCTAGAGGAAATAAAATCATTAGCTACAGTCTATGATGGCAAGATTTCAATACACATTGCTAATTTAACCAACAGAGATGATGTGGAAAGGCTTCCAGAGGAAATCATCGCCGTTCACGGATGCATAGATGGGATTATTAATAATGCGGGAATAATTCAGCAATTCCATAGTGTGAATGATCTTGACTATGAACAAATTCAAAGGGTTATGGATGTAAACTTTTACGGTACGCTCTTTATGTGTAAATCGTTCTTACCACACCTTTTAAAACGACCAGAGGCTCACATTACAAATGTTTCGAGCATGGGTGGATTTCTTCCTGTGCCACATCAATCGATTTACACAGCTTCAAAAGCAGCTGTCAAAATGTTAACAGAAGGTCTTCATTTAGAACTAAGAGATACCAATGTAGGCGTAACAGTCGTCTTTCCTGGTGGAGTCGACACTAACATCGTCCAAAATGCTGGAATTCAAATAGAAAGTGCTGGCAACCATTCATATAAGTTGCTCAGCCCAAATAAAGCAGCTGCAATCATTATTAAAGGCATGGAAAGTAAAAAATTCCGAGTATTAGCCGGAAATGATGCAAAAATAATGGACTTTTTATATCGTTTAAATCCAAAAAAAGCTGTGGACATCATTGCTAAAAAGATAAAAATACTTGAGAAAAAAGAATGACCCTCCAGCTAGGCTTGTCAAATAGAGTGTGTAAATTTTTGGTGAAAACCTTTGAGAACCTAATTTTTTTTCTGATTAATAGGTAAGCGTCAAATCCAACCCACCGTCAACGGCACCTTCACCATGAGAACGTAGAGGTAATCGAATTGAGGAGGTTGCCTCTATGTCAACGAAAGAACAACCCCGCCAACTATGGGCCGAGCGTATTGTCGAGTTTCGCGCCAGCGGAATGACGATGGCTGCTTGGTGCTCCGCTCCCTAATGCTCCATTGATCAGTTAAAATACTGGCTTAACAAAGCCAGTCGAACATTCTCACCCGTTATACCTTCCACCTCGCCGGTTTGGGCACCTCTTGCTGTCGTCGATGCTAGGTCTACCTCCGGCCCCTCTCTTGTCGTTCGTATCGGAAAGAACTTGAATAAAAAAAATTCTAACATCCCCATCTCAAGGGAATTTGTTCAGTCAATACAAAAACCTCATTTACTTATGATACGGTTCACCGTATCTATTTTAAGTGCGGTTTTTTTTATTTTATTTCGCTCTTTTTAGTCGTTCTTTCTTCAGGCTAAAAAAAATTAAACAATTAAATATGATTAATCTGTCTCCACGTACGGACCAATCCATCCACAATTGGTTCGATAACAAGCTTATCGGTATCATAGCTTAAATGGCTTAATGGATTCCAACTTGTTAGTATATTACCTACATTTACTTCCCTATCTTCGTTAACAGCGATATCATAATTTTCATCTACAGGCTTTAATGGAAAACCTAAAACATCATTTTTGTTGTAAAAGTTGATCCATTCACCTTGTAATCCAGGATAGTAGCTTTGGAGGTTTTTAGAAGGAATATTAATTGGACGGTTAAAATTAAAATAACGTAAACTCCATAGTGGGAGAGTTGTACCCATTGTATAAAATAAGGTTAACGTATCGCCTGTTTCCAAAGGAGAGGATTCGTTGATAATCGAAGTGACATCATCTTGTTTAAATTGTAAATCATAAAAGTAATTACTCGCCATTACAGAACCCAGACTATGTGAAATGATACATAAAGGTGCATCATCTCCAGCCTTTTCAGAAAGTAAGTTAAGACCTTCCCGTATTTTCTCATGTACTTTCTCATAATTTTGCCTTGCAGTCTCCACCGGTTGATAGGCAACGGCATCGCCTAAATAATTGATAAGGAAATTCCTTAGTCCTTGATAATTTAATTTATTGTCCAGAACCAATTTTTTAAACAGATTTTCCTTTCTGTCTTTAAAAACAGTTGCCCATAGGACCGGTTGGATGACTAGCTGGGAAGCAGGATCTTCAACTAGATGCTTCATTTTTTCAGTGAATTTTTTATGAATCTTGGCTATTGTTTCCTTAGCAAAACCCTCTGTTTGATTTCCCATTCCATGAATAATTGCTACAGCTTTTTTTTTTACATTGTCATCTTCCTCTATTATAAAATATGCTATTCGTTATATGACAATATATTCAAAATTGGTAGATTCGAAAGGACACTTTCACTACTCTTGTAAAATTTCCCCTCTGCCGAGCATAAAAGTACAGAGGAAGAGATGAGCTCTAAGTAACAAAAGGGAAATTATCCAAGGATGCACCATTAAAAAACACCCCCCAATTGCTAGTTGTGTCTAACAATCGGGAGCAGTTTTCTCTCGGAAACTATTTTTAAGACTGTATCCCTTTTTATTTGGCTTTTGTAAACTTGCCATACGATTCACTGTAACGTTGGATAGGGTAAAATAACTTCATTTTCCAAAATTCGCATTTAAAAATGATTTGTCACCAAATTCATTTTTACGTACTCAAAACCAGAGAACAAGAATATCTTAATACTGCAACTCAGAACACTCTAGAGGGGGATGCGAGGATGGAAAATGGCAAACATGGGGAGATTTCTTCCACATTAGGGGGCCCAAGTAATGGACGGCTTGGTCTGGCTGCCTTAGGCGCAATAACAGGCGGTTCACTTTTGGCCATCAGTAACATTTGGCAAGGGTACCTTGAGGTGACACCCGGAAATGACGGAATTCCGCAAGATGTTACTCATTATGTCTATTACCTTAATGATACCATGCTGTTTGTGGCAATGTGTGGTTTACTACTTGGTCTGCATGGACTCAATAATCGAGTTACAGTTACAAAAGCAGGTTTTATGTGGCGAACAGGGGTCTTTCTTTCAGGACTCGGACAGGGGATTTTTGCAATTGTGGCATTAGCTTTTATTTTACACGGCTTCTTTGACTTTAAATCTTTCATGGATTTGGTCCATTTAGTCGCCGGTATTAGCATTATAGTAATGTATCTTGGCGCACTTCCACTTGGCCTAGTGCTACACCGCCGGAAAGAACTTCCTCAAACCGCAGCTATTTTGTTCCTTCTAACTGTACCCATGGTTGCCGTCTCCTTGATTTTTATATACAGCATAAATGCCCTTGTTAGTGGATTATTATCCGGAGGATTGTATGGGTTAGCTTGGATCATAACAGGGTTCTATTTAAAGAAATAATGTAAGCGAATAGGAATTTGGGTAACTTTTACGGACATTCTATTATTCAATATTACAGGGGGCAATTCTTACTTTTGTACAGAATCGCCCCCTTTTCATATTCGGTTAACTATCAAAAAACCGCCTCTATTTATGGTACGGTTCACCTCGATTTATCCTAAAAGCCCGATGAACCTGCTCCACCAAAACCAACAGTGACATGCACTGTTCTTCACAGCTATTGATGCTATATTATTAATGGTAATCAATCCAAACAAAAAAAAGTAAGCTAAACAAGATACGTTATCAATGAAATATCTCATCTAGCTTAGTTTTTAAATGAGAACGTAGAAAAAGCACAGTCAAAAACTGTGCTAGTTTCTCCAATATTTAATTCAAAAATTAAAACTTTTACCATCATGCATTCTTTAAAATTCCATACACAAATTACTCATTGCTCCAAATTCATAAGTTTGATTGATAACTTTTGGAGTCTTCCTTTCGTCTCCGCTCCCAATTGCAATAAAGAGGGGAACAAAGTGCTCAGGTCTCGGTACGGCTAAACGTGCATGGGGAGCTAATTGAAGATAATGATCCAAGGCGTTTAGATCCCTTTTTTGGACCATTTCAATGACCCAATTATCAAATTCAACTGCTTCTTTAGTCGGTTCGGTTGCGTCAGGGAAAAACCATTGAAAATTGTGGACCGTTGTACCGCTTCCAATAACCAAAATATCTTCCTCTCCTATCCCTTGTAACGCCTTCCCAATGTTATATTGTTCTTTAGGAGATAAGAAAGGATGAACAGATAATTGTATTACTGGGATGTCTGCGTCTGGATACATGTGGCGAAGTGCTACCCATGAACCGTGGTCCAATCCGCGTCTTTCTTCCCTTTGGGTTTTGATTCCTGCATTCTTAAACCGTTTCTCAAGAATTTGGGCGACTTTAGTAGAACCCTTGACCGGATATTTGATTTGATACATTACATCGGGAAAACCGTAATAGTCATAGACAGTATCAAGAATATCATCTGTATAGGTTAATGAGACAATCTCACTTTCCCAGTGAGCACTAAATATGGCAATGGCTTTTGGTTTATATTGTTTTCCTAATTCAGATAAAAAATGGGAATATTCATTTTGTTGAACAGCTAAATATGGGGAGCCATGACCGATAAATAATGAAGGCATCATCTTTTTTACTCCTTCTACCAACGTCCAATTGCCACAAATATGGCTAACGCTAATAAAATAAGATTCATCCCAATAGCCTTATTTTCATTCCTTTTAATATGAAATCCGGCCGCAAGAATCATAACGACTCCAAGTGCTAAAGCTGCAATCGGTGTCAATACAGGTACGATTCCAGTTGCATAAGGTACAATTAAACCAATAGCTCCAAGCAGCTCTGCTACCCCGATAAATATCACCAATCCTTTTGAAGAATCCTTTACCCAAGGCATGCTAGCTTTTGCTTTTTCATAAGTCAAAGCTTTCGTAGACCCTGCCATTAAAAACATTAGCCCTAATAAAACTTGAACAGCCCATAGTGCTATATTCATACAATAATCTCCTCTTTAATTGAATTTATTTTTCTCTGACCCCAAAACACGATAACGGCTAAAATAAGAAGAATAAACGGCATCATGGCAACTCCAAATCCTTGGCCTGCTTGTAAATGGGTAAAAACTGCTCCAGTCATAACCATTGCTAATAACCCACTAAAAATAAGAACTAAATTTTCCTTCCAATAACCAACGATTAATCCAATTCCTAAAACAACTTCGATTGCCCCTACTACATACATAAAACCTGTGCCATATCCATACACATTGTTAAATGCATCAACCTGCATGGGATCTGCCCTTAATTTTATATAACCAAATAATAAGAATCCGATAGCTAATAAGCCTTGTATAATACGAACTGTCAACTTCATTGTAACAATCCCCCCTTGTTTCAATTTAACTTCTAAGGTTAGAATAATACCTAAGGGAAATTACTGGAAGTAGTTACATTAATGTGCCATAGTATACAAAAAGATACCTTAGAAGGAGGAAGCTAAATGGCTGACGAATGTAAAGGAAATGGAGCTGGAACGATTGAAACAGCTCTTGATATTCTTGTTGGAAAATGGAAGCCTGTTATTCTTTTTCATTTAATTCAAAACGGAACACTGCGCTTTAGTGAACTTCAACGCTTAATTCCAGATGTAACGAAAAAAATGCTTACTACTCAACTAAGGGAATTGGAATATCATGATATTCTAAACCGTAAGATTTATGCACAAATTCCTCCAAAAGTTGAATATTCAATAACCGAATATGGAAAAGGACTAATACCTCTAATGGTGTCAATGCATGAATGGGGATTAGGACATATAGCACATTTAAATGAACTTTATGGGGAAGAAGAACAGGCGTAACAAAAATAAAAAATAATTTCCACCTGTACAATCATTAAAAAGCAGTGTGATTTCGATTGCGAAATCCACTGCTATGTAAATGGGATAAAATTTAATACCTAGGCTCGTTCACTCGGACAAGCACCTTTTTTTAGAGACACAGGTGTATCATACAGACCGGCTTGTCCATTTGGACATATTTTGGTAGTAATTTACGAAGAAAGGATGTGTAATCATGGGACTAAGATGTTCGTGTGGGGTGCGTACAAACCCTGATGCAGCAACAGAAAATCTTGACATGTTTTTCTTTGAAGATCGTTCTACTAGGCCTGGATCAATAACTCTTTCTGTTAATGCCTGTGCAGATAGACTAGAATCAACTACCTTCACCGCAACATTTTTCGACCAAAGCAATGGAGGCGATGATAGGAGTTTTACGTTTTCTGCAACCCCAGCAAGTACTGAATCCGTTAGTTGCGGTTTTTTGGATGCCGATGTATGTATAGTAGACATAAAAGGTGAGGGACTTGTAACTGGTGAAACAACTCCAAGAGAATTTGAGGTTTCTTTTACAACTGGCCCACCTTCTTCTAGTGATACTTTGTTTAATCTTAGTATCGCTGATTTTGCTTCCGGCCCCGTTCTGGGAGCTGCAGATCTCCAACCAGACTTGACCTTCTTCGGCTGCGAGAGAAATTAAAGAATAAGCAAAGGATCATCTTATCCAAGATATTTTTTCAATTGATGAGGTTTTAGGGATAATTGAGTAAGGTAAGCTAGACATGAAATAACACCATGTAATAATATCTTGTCTAGCTTTTTTATTGAATTTCTAAAAAAATCCGTCAGCATTTTTTATTGTACGTCCCTGTGTTAATCCGTCGCTGCTGATCCTTTACCGTAAATTTGCCACCGAGACTGAATACCTTTTGTTTTATATAAAGTGGTTTCACACTATGCCTCCTTTGAATTAGCATCAACTTAAAAAAACTCAATCATTTTTCATAAAGTTCTGCCTCTCCAAGTAATTCAGCACTGTCTGCGAAAACTCAATATGAGATTCTTGCGTATATTTGGCAATGGTATAGACTTGAGCTAGATTCTTTAATCCCAATCGTTCTGTCATTTCTTTTAGCCTAGGAATGTCCATGTAGCGTTTCCATCCCTTTTCATTTCTTTCTTTGTAGATTTCTAGAATTTCCTCATCTGAATAATCACGATACTGGTCATAGTGAACAATTCCATGCCTTGGCAATCGATCACGCGGGGCAGGGTTTTCTGCGGGATATCCTAATGAATAACCAACAACTGGTACGACATTGGGCGGTAAGTTTAGCAGTTCACCAATTTGATCACAATTTGCAAGCGTTGAACCCATATAACAAATGCCCAGCCCAGCATTCTCTGCTGCTAAAGCACAGTTTTGTGCTACTAAACTAGCATCAATTGCCCCAATCATAAAGCTCATGAAATTATCAAAATGGACGGGTGCATCATTGAGCGAAAGCCATTTTCTCATTCTATTAAAATCAGCACAAAAGGTTAATAGTATAGGTGCATCAACAACCATTGATTGTTCCATATGTGCAGTGTAAAGTTTCTGCTTAAGCTCTTTGTCTTTTGTGACGATAATCGAATAAGTTTGCATATTGCCACTTGATGAAGCACGAATGCCAGCATCTATTATTTGCTCTAACAGTTCTTGACTTACTTCCCTATCTTCATATTCCCGTATGGATCTATGACCGAATATAACATCATTTAATTCCAAAGCAATCACTCCTTATTTATCTCTATATAAGAGTTTGAAGAATCATTTGCATATATAAAGTTCAATCTATTCATTCGGTTAATACCGTAAGATAGGCATCTTTTCTCCTACTCTTGATATAGAGATATGAATAGACTTTAACTACTATTATAACAGATATTCGAAATTATCTGAGAAATGGTAAATGCAGATTGTATTTGGTAGTGTTATATAAAGTGGTCTTGAAAATGCCACACCTCGAATAATGTCGAAAAGTCCGAATAAATTCTGGTGTACACCAGACACTTTTTAAAGATACAGAAGTTAACAATCATGCATTAATGAGTGAAGTTCAAGTTTAAGAAAACCAAAAGGAGACCGTCTAAACAACATGGACGGTCTTCTCTATTTTAAGTTAGCCTCTTTAGCACTTCTTATCTAGAGTTACTTTCACCTATGCTTTTCTGGTAAAGAACCTTCTTCTAACTATCTAATTTACTCAAATCTTCTAAAGATAATTGACCAACAACTTCATAACCATTACCTTCCCCTTTAGGCTTTATAATAACTGTCCCCATATTAGGTATTAGACCTAAACCTACCCCTTCTGGGAAACTGTGAGCAACAATAACCTTATTTCTTCCCTCTTCCGGAACTGTTTCCAAAACAGTCTTAAAATTATTTAAAATTCTTTGTCTATTACTACTAGGTAGATTTCCACCCAACCTATATATCTCAAACCAAAAAGGATTAACTTGAACATTGCCACTTCCAAATGCTAACTGTGCTGTTTCTATTGTCCTGCAAAAAGGACTTGCGGAAACAGGGTATTTAATTGGTATTTGTAAGTATCGAAGAATTTCTCCATAATAAATAGCCTGCCTACGTCCCTTTTCAGAAAGATTTCTTTGGGTTAAACAGTCTTGAAAGTTTAAATAGGGTAAATCTCTTCCAATGGTCGCTTCCCCATGCCTTACATAGAAAATATATCCACCTTTTCTAAAGGAATTAAGTAACGATCCATTCAAAGCAATCTTCTCCTTTCATGTAAACATTCTGGTTTTCTGCTAATGTATGTATTTTATTTAACATGGGTAATTTAATCAGTTAAAAAAAACAAACAGGAATAATTAATACCTTTTCCCGTTTGTTTTTATCATAGAATTATTTTAAATAATTAACTGATTGTCATAGCAATCAAATGAATGGAAGTAAATTATCTTAGTCTGGAAGAAGAATGAGTAAACCCAAAAATAATACTAAACACACTGTTGCAAAGCCAAGTGTAGTTGGAAAACTAACTCTTCCACCAGATTCATTTTATTAAAAAGCCAGTCTTGATAAAGTTTCTTTATTTATTTGAATTTCCATTCTCTGCTTTACCATTATTTGTGATAAGGTTCACCTCGTTATATCTAAATGAGATAATAAGTGGAAATGACCCTACCTAACTTACTAACCAAGCGATTTGCAAATCTATTTTCCAAACCTTTTGCGATATCCGCATTTTCTACATAGTTCCTCCACTGCCACTCTTCGTGAAAAACCATCTACAAGGTTTTTTGCTCTATCCATCTCGATAATATCAGAAAATGAATGATCATTAATATTTCCAAGATTGATCACTCCCTCACCATCTAGACAACAAGGAATAACCGTTCCGTTTGCTAAAATACCTGCTTGATTTCGCAGGCCATAGCAGAAGCCCTTCCCATCATCTTCTTCTTCATGTAACGCAGGCCACTGAAACTCGTAATCTTGATTGATGAAGATACGTTCCGCAATTTTCACGCCGCTTCCTGGTTCGACCTTCTCTTCAATTTTGTAGTCTAAATCAAATTCTTTCTCAATTATCTCTAATAACTCTCTGTTTCGTTTTCTTTCCATATTCGTTGTATTGTCTTGTGTAAGGTTCCATAACCTCAGGGAAACTATCATTTCTGATTGGCTTGTTGCTTCTTTAATAAAAGAAAGGATACTTCTCACATACCCTTCCTTATCTTTAGAACCAATATGGCCATCAAAGCTATGGAGTGAAAAATTCATTTGTCTTAACGCAGGTTTATTTAATAATTTTTCCCTCTTTTTATTAATTAATGTTCCATTGGTTGTGATATTGACTTTAAATCCTTTTTCATGACTTAAGTCTAACAATTCGTCTATTTTAGGATGGAGCAGTGGCTCACCTTTAACATGTAAATAAATGTAATCTGTGTGTGGTTTAATTTGGTCTAGTCTCTTAGAAAAATCGTCCACAGAAATGAATTGCTTCTGTCGTTCTGTTGGCGGACAAAAGCTGCATGCAAGATTACATACACTTGTAATCTCTAAGTAAAACTTTTTAAATTTTTTCACCATCAATTCCTCACTTTTTTTGACTACTTAGAGCAGGATGACTATTATTCTATCACTATTACAGCATATTTTTCATTATTGGATAATTGCTTATTTAAGGAAACTACCGTTACCGATTTTTAGCTTTAAAAAACGCACTTGTCTTTTACCTATTATTGATCCTACTACTATCTGCACAGGATCTCCTTCACTTGTACTTTTTATATATAAATAAAAAACCATCAGAGAATTATCTCCAATGGTCTTCACATCCAGCGAACGATTAGGTAAATAACATACAAATGGAAAAGTAACCCATATTATTGTTCCACTTTTTCTGATTTTACGGTTAAATCTCCTGCCAATGGCGTCTCAATGATTTCCTTAACTTTAGCTAAAGAATCAGCCTGCCCAAGCGCCCACATTAATTTGGCAACGATTGCTTCCGTGTTCATATCTCCGGAAAAAATAACTTGATGCTGTGCTACCTTGCGTCCCACTTCATACAAGAGCAAGTCCTCCCCTTCTTCCAGGCATTGGGTCGTAATGACTACAGCAATTCCTTTATCCGTTAGCTCCTCGACTTTCGCAAGCAGGTTTCTTCCTTCAAAAGGAAGCCCGCCGTTTCCGAAACTTTCAATAATAATTCCTTTATATAAGTCTTTTAAGCAATCAAAAATCTCAGGCTTAGCGCCAGGATATAATTTCATTAGAAAGACGTCCGTACATAAATTCGCATTGAATACAACCTTATTTTCACTGGGTGCGGGTTTCCAGTGATAGTTCACATCACTTTTATTTATAGAAGCAACATATGGATGATTGATACTTTCAAACGCATCATAGCTTTTTGTCCGCATTTTAACCGCACGAGTTCCTATAATGACTCTGCCATCAAAAACGATAAACACGCCGCCAACATCCTCGCAGGCGAATCGTAAGGCGTCTGCTATATTTTTCTTGGCATCGGTTTTTTTAAAACTAATTGGAACTTGAGATCCGGTTAGCACAACTGGTTTGTTCAGACCCTGAAGCATATAAGATAGTGCTGATGATGTATAGGCTAACGTATCAGTTCCGTGTGTTATGACAAATCCATCGTATTCATCATAATTTTTATAAACTGATTCAGCAATTTTCACCCAACGCTCAGGCTGCAAATTTGTACTGTCTATATTCATTAAAATTTTTCCATCGATTTTTATGTTATCGAATGTTTCTGGAAGGAAATGCAGCAAATCTTCAACGGATAATTCCGGAGCAAGCCCCTCTTTTCCTTCCACACATGCAATGGTTCCACCGGTAGCAAGCATTAATATTTTCTTCATAAGCAACATCTCCAAAGTGGTCTTAAAGGTGTATTTATGAACCGTTGTATGGTTCTAAAAATAATTGCTTTTACTTAAAAATATGAACGGCTTATGTAACAGCCGCTCGCACAATGAATTACTTTAGCTTTGGTGGTTGGAGATCTGCTGGGATTGGTGCTGAATAGGTTTGACCCCCAAGCCGTTTCTTATGCTCAGCCTTGGCCGCAGCAAGTATATCAGGGGATTGCATGATCTCAAGTGCCGTTGCTGCCATAATTTCTCCGGCTTGGAGCATGGCCTTTTGTGCATAGGAAACTGAACCTTGTGATACAACCTGCCAAGTATGCGGCGCGGTTCCAATCGCCCATGTCGCTGTATTACATTGCATGGTTGGGACAATCCAGCTGACATCTCCTACATCAGTCGAAGCAGCCATAAGCTCTTCAGTTTTAGACAGAGGCGGGATAACCGTAGCAATCGGTGACGCAAGAAGTTTTTCCTTTGTTTCAAAATCAAACTGCATCACATTTTGTTGAATATCCTTATCACCTAAAGTCTGCTGAATTTCCCGTGCAAAATCCATTTCATCCTGTGTATACGCCGGCAGTCCAATTTCCTGTATTTTCTCATACATGACATTAGCCATAGTTGAGTTTGGAATGACTTCTGAATAGCCTCCTTCCAATTTATAGCTCATGCTTACACTAACCATTAACGCAGCGCCTTTTGCAACATCAATGACTCGTTCAAAAATCTCATCAAGCTGCGCCCGTTTTGGTGCACGAATGGAGTACACAACATCAGCATGAGCTTGTACAACGTTTGGTGCATCGCCGCCTGCATTGGTAATGGCGTAATGGATACGTGCTTCAGGGATAATATGCTCGCGCAAAAAGTTAACACCAACATTCATTAATTCAACAGCATCTAACGCGCTTCGTCCAAGATGAGGCGCAGCTGCTGCATGAGCACTTCGACCTTCAAAGGAGAATTTAACTGTATAAGTTGCAAGAAAGGACATATTTAAAGGGGCAGCGTAATTGCCAGGATGCCAGCTAAGAGCGAAGTCTACATCGTTAAATAATCCTTCTCGTACCATAAAAACTTTGCCTCCGCCGCTTTCCTCTGCTGGACATCCATAATAACGAACCGTTCCACTCAATTTGTACTGCTGTAAATATTCTTTTATGGCCACGACAGCTGCAAGTGATCCTGTGCCTAATAAATTATGACCGCATCCATGGCCATGCCCGCCTTCGACAATCGGAGCGTTCTTTAAAGTCCCCTTTTTTTGGCTTAACCCTTCTAGTGCATCGAACTCACCTAAAATGGCAACAATCGGGTGTCCTGAACCGTATGAGGCAACAAAACCTGTATCAAGCCCGGCAACAGGAGATTGAACTTCGAACCCTTCCTTCATTAAGGCATCTTTCATGGCATTAGAGGATTGCTTCTCCTCGAAGCGAATTTCAGGATGTGCCCAAATAAAATCACTGACCTCAATAAATTGTTGTTTTTTATCATTAATCGCATTTTTAACAAATTGAGAAAATGACATTGAAGTTGAAGTTGTCATATGAAAACCTCCTTATTAAGATACGCTTGATAATGGTTTCTCTTGCTCAGGCTGCTCTGTTGTACGGAATGTGCAGATTGCAATCAAGCAGACAATAGCAAAACCAATCAGCATCCAAAATGCCATGTCAAAGCTTCCTGATGCATCAACAATAAAGCCGATTATTGTAGGTGCAAAAAAGCCAGCTAGCTGTCCTCCTACATTTACAAATCCCATTGCAGATCCTGCCACTGAAGTTGGTGTATTTTTAAGAAGGAAGGCGTTTAGTAGAATAATGACGACAGCAATAAAAAAAGTGACGATTGTTTGGAAAATAATAAAGCTTGTAATAGATGTCGCTGTAAACATAAAGTACATTAAAACAGCGATGAGAACTGTACCGATAATACCAGGCATCTTTTCTTTTCCCTTTGGAATTATATCCATCATAACGCCACCCAGTAACATTCCTATAAGCATAGCAACACCTGGAATGGTTTGAGCCCAGCCAATCGATACTAAGTCTAGTCCGCGCACTTTTGACAAATAGCTAGGGATCCAGCTTGTAAGCCCCCACTGAATCGTATAAATGGCAAAGAAGGAGACAAAAATACTCCAAAGCAATGGCATTTTTAATACTGTCTTTAAGGGACTTTTACCTTGTTGTACTTGCACACTGGATGAATCTTGACTTGTTGTTGCATGTGGTATTTTTAAGAAAAAGAGATAGAGTGCTACAATTAGGGCACCGATAAAGGCAACGCCTATAAATAGCGGCCGCCATCCAATAGAGGTCAATAAATAGGCTGAAATAACGGGTGTTAATATCGCCATAACACCACCGCTTGACAATAATATGGACTGTGCACGTCCACGTTCTTTACGTGGGAAGGCTTCTGAAATCGCTTTCGTAGAAGCGGGCATAAAGCCTCCTTCACCTAAGCCAAATAGGAAACGTATGGCTAAAAGCATAAATAAAGAATTGGCAACCCCTGTTAACCCTGTAAATAGTGAAAGTAACAGAACCGAAATGGTAACTATTTTACGTGAGCCAAATTTATCTGCCAACAAGCCTCCTGGTATTTGCATAATGGCATACCCTAAGAAAAATGTGCTCAATACAATTCCTGTATGTGTTGCATTAAGAGATAAATCTTTAGAAATATCAACAATCGCATAGTTAATAACAAAACGATCGAAATTACCTAAGGCCCATCCAAAAAATAAAAGTGCTAAGATTACGGACTTGTTCTTCATCCAATCCCTCCAATATTTCGAATATTTAATTTAGTATAAAAGATATAAATGTAGAAGAAGCTCCATAGTTTATAAAAAAACTATGGAGCTTCTTCTATATCAATTAAGATAATTATCATATAAATAGCATGCTAGTTGTATTCTTAATAAATGCTCGCGATTATCAAATGAAAGGTTTAAAATTTTTTCCATTTTATCTAGTCGCTGATAAAGCGTATTAATATGAATAAATAATTGATCTGCTGTTTTCTTTGGAGAGGCATTACATGCAACATATGCCCTTAGCGTATTTGCCAAATCGTTTCTTTCCTGACGAAGAGGATCAAATATTTCATTCACAAAGCCCTCCATATATTCCTTTGATTGTGTCAAAAATAATGTATTGATTCCAAGACTATCATAAGAAATCACACGAGTATTTTGATTACGAGCCCCATAATCACATGCCTTTTGTGCTTCATCTGTTAGTTTTTTTATATACGCCAAATCCTGTTGACCAGTGCTAATACCAGCGTATAGAGGTACATGGGAAAATGTCGAAAAGTTGTTAATCAGGATGGATATTTCCTTTTTAATCGTTTTATAATCCACCTGATCATGATATGGTACAAAAATGGTAATTTGATTGTTTGTCCCGAATAAAAATATTCCATAATCCTTTAGCTGCTTTTCGATAGCAACAATGAGCTTATGAAGCTCCAACTCAGAAGAAATAGAATGTTTAGCCTGGATGATCCTGACAACGATCATACAGAAGGATTGATTAAAATGATAGTCTATTTTTTGATTTAATAGCTGGATGGCCTCCGTGCTTGGAACAGAAGAAATACGATGAAAGAGTTCTTGATTATGTTCCAAATAGCGATCCATCAACGACTGTTTCTTCAGAATCTCGTTGGAAATCATCATTGCACATTGTTCAAGCACCATACGATCTGTCTCGGAAATCTCCTGCTTTGAATCGACAACTAGGACTGCTACAATTAAATGATCAAGGATAATTGGTTGTGCGTAAAAAGCTTCCCCTTCCATTTCAACATAATTTCCTTCTGGACAAACTTGAAATTTCTTTAACAGCCCATCGAGAAATGCAGCTGCCCTTTTATTAGGATGGGTCTGAATTTCCTCCTTATATATGAAATCATAATAGATCAGAGTCATTTGAAGGATGGACTGAATTTCTTTTACAATGGCTGGAATACCTTTGTTCGATAAAGAAAGGGAAATTAACGTATCGTGAATCTGATTGCGAATGGATAAATAATTTTCGCGTTCCTGGAGTTGATAGTATATACGTGCATTAAAAATGGCCAGTGCCATTTGCGAGGCAAAGTGCTCCATTGTTTTCACATCTAACTCGGAAAAGGACCATTGATTTTTTTGCTGGTGGAGTAAAATAACACCAACCGTTTTTTCAGACAACTTAATCGGTACAGCAATGAGTCCACTAGACTGGTTAAGTTTTTTTTCCGGTGCCAGCAATGCTAAGTTTTTTTCAGAAACATCATGGAAGTATGTATCGATTTCTGCACGGTTCGTAAATAACTTCGATTTTCCTTCAGCAAAGATCTTTCCCACAATGGCTTCACCAATTTGAAATTTAGCATGACGAATCTCTTTATTCAAACCGACTGTTGCGATATTTTCGAGTATCTTGGTTTGCTCATTATAGAGCGTTAAAATGCCTGTGGAAGCTGCCGGAATAGCATCAACTGCATTTTGTAGAATATTCTCAAGCAACGACTCCACTTGCACATTTGTCACAATGGCTTGTAGCCCTTCTTGAAGTTTTTGAATTTCATTTTCTTTATAATAAATACTCTTTTGGATAAATATAATTTCAAATAAATCCTGAAAATAGGCAAGTTCCTCTTCCGCTAGAGATCTATTCACTTCAAACAATACTGTCAATGTATCGGCATAGTAAAATGAATAGCGTTTACCTTGTATTTCCTCCTGAACAATCCACTCAATGGACGGCTGCCACTCTTCCTTGAAACCAAGTGAAAACAATGAAATCTGAAACTTCTTTAGCGTCCTACGAAAAAATAGTTGTAAATCCATCATCATCACCCCCCATTTTTAAAGTGTAAGTTTTCTAATATATTCAAGTAGAATCTCATCAAATTGTAGAATATCTCTTAACTTGTACGAAAAAAATCAAGATCCCATAAGGATCTTGCACAATGTCAGAGAACAGGATCTATTATTTAGTCTATCCCTTTTATTATATAATGGATGATTTTTATAATTAAAGTCATTTTGAATTAAAAAACCTCATTTACTTATGATACGGTTCACCGAAACAAAAAACTGCACCTCCAACTGTTAGATGTGTGTGTCTAACAATTGGGGTGCAGTTTAGCCCTCTATCTGTTTTTTTCAATCCCTATATTCTGGTATCGCACCACTTTGTTTATTTTAAAAGGCTCGAATCAAAAATTAACTCGCTAACAAGGTTGGTAACTCACTCCAGCTAATTTCTGTTCGATGTTCAATGATGTATTGAAGCATAAACATGATTTCGCTTTTATCCATTTCCCCTAAATGCTTATTTGGAAGCTTGCTAATATGCAAGTAAATTTTTTCTAAAGATTGATAAGCTTCATCTTCTTTATCTTTTTCAAAAGTTTTGATTGCATTTTCCAACTGAGCAATAAGCGATGTTTTAATTCCATTATTCCCATCTGCTTGTTTCACTAAAGAAATCGTATTTTCGATTGATGCAGATGTAATGAATACCTCAAGAGTTTTCGTCTCTGAAACATTATGCACTTTATCGATCGCACGGTATTGAATAGAGTTTTTACCTTCTTTATTGATCGTTAACCCCTCATCATAACGTTGCCAAGTGACACCGTTATCTAAGCTATACTCAATATGCGAAACCCCGATACCTGCATCTGTTGCTGCCAAGGATACTTTGACTTCATGAAGATACGATCCATCTCTAAAGTCAGCCCCATGTAATACTGCATCCGCCAGTTCGGGTGCCTTGAAGTCTTCCGAGATTCTTCCTTCCGCTACATAATGGACTGGTCTATTAAAGCTTTTCACGAAATTTACAGTGGCTTGTAAATCTTCAGGTCCTTGAACTGGGTCATTGCCATATTGGCGAATTTTATATTTATCAGTCCCATGTTCATACATATAATTGTTGACAGTAAGCGTATAGGTCCCATTATTATCAATTGGTGATCCATCAGGAAGATAGATATTTACTACTTTCCTTGTCGCACTATCCCACGTATATGAGAATCCACCAATAGAGACATCCGGTCCATAGGATGAAAACTGAGCATTCAATATAGGTTCCAATGCTGATCCTGGAATGGTGACCGTAACCAGTGTGTTATTAAATGGCTGGATATTGAAAAGATTCTCCCAAGTCATTTCGCCTTGGGCCAAAACGTCACGGATTCCCCCGCCGTTCATTAAGGCAAAATCAGACTTCATTTCATAATTCATTCCGTCTGCAATCAAGTTTCCAAGAGCATTGTCACCAATGATGCCTTTGATAGGGTATCCGCCATTCATTGGAGTAGCAGCAAAACCCACTACTTCATTCAATTTTGGTCCAACCATTTCTTTATATTTGGCTAAAATTGCACTAACCTCTGGATCAGGAGTTACACCTTCTTGAATAACATCAACGATTTCCGCATGTTTTTCAACAATGTCACCTGTAACACGATCAATTTTCAAATCAATATCCGCAAAGGACTTTCCATATTCCCAAGCTTGGACAATAAGTTTGTTGTCTACAATCGCATTAAGTTTCACATGGTTATGAGCAGCAATAATGACATCTACCTCGTCATCTACGTTCTTCGCTAAATTTGCAATTTGACCAGTGGCCGTTTCATCGCTTTGATTTCCAGGAACGTGAGCTAAAACGACAATTGCCTTAATTCCTTGTGCTTTTAGCTCCTCCGTATATTTATTAACAGCTGCTGCTTCGTCCGTGAAACGAATATCCTTAATACCAGAGGCCATCACCATATTAGGTGTTTCAACCGTAGCTACACCAATAAATCCAATTTTTACACCATCTACTTCTTTAATGGCGTAAGGATCTAATATGAGCTTTCCAGTATCTTTGTATTCCACATTAGCGGCAACAACCGGAAAGTTCATCCCTGTATATCCTTTTGTGCCGTTTGGATGGTCACCGCCATATACCATCCGAAGGAATTCTTGTGTACCTTTATCGAATTCGTGGTTACCTACAGTTCCTACATCAAATCCGATAGCTTCCATGATTTCAACTGTAGGCTCATCTCGAAGTAAGGCTGAAACCGGAGAACTGCCGCCAATCATATCTCCAGAATGGATAATTAGTGTGTTATTTGGATTGGTAGCTTTATAGGCTTTTAAATAAGTGGCCAAATAATCAGCTCGTCCATAATTTACATTATTTATAGTTCCTGTAACATCAATCTTGCCATGTAAATCGTTCACAGAAAGTAATTTAACCGACATTGTATCTTCTGCATGCGCACGAATGGCGAGACTTGAGAAGATTGGTAGAACTAGTAGAGCAATAACTAGTAAATTAATAAATCTTTTACAAAATAGTTTTCTCATAATTTTACTCCTCCTAATATGACCCCATAATAATCTGGTTATTTATATAGAAGGTTAATTCCATGTTAATTTCATGTAAATCCACGGAAAATAATCATTTTTTCCTAGTGCCATGATTTACGATTAGTCTCATAGTCCCATTTCAGATTCAATCAAAAGAGATGACACAGTTCCATGCCTCAGCAAGACATACACCAGTAACTAACCAAACATATCCTATTCCAATGACGTTAACTTCCTCATCTATCATACCCTTTACAGTAGTTTTATAGATTAGCTACCTTCCTGTGCCTATTTCGTGCAATCACCTCATCATATTGAAACAATAAATCAGAGAAGATCGCATCCCATGATCGACCTAATGCAAACTTGATTCCCCCCTCTTCCATTAAATGATATAAATGGCGAGTAACCCAAAAGCTGTTCCTACAATGGCACCAGCAAGTACATCTGAGGGATAATGTAAGCCTAAAAAAACTCGCGATATTCCCACGCAACATGCAAGTGGATAAAGAAAAAATCCAAGTATTGGTAAATGATAGATTAAAGGAGTAATTATTGAGAAAATAGCTGTCGTATGGCCTGATGGGAAGGAATGGTCCATCAGCGGATTTTCGCCCACTCGAGCATTGGTTAAAGATAGATATGGACGTGTTCGAGGGTATATTTTTTTCATGAAAACCACGAAGAGATGACTTATCAGAAGAGAGATGGCACTTTCAAAGCCCCATTTTTTAGTTGGAAAATCAAGGTATAAAATGAGGAAGATGGTAAGACTAATGGTTGCCGTTGCTCCACCGAAATGAGTGATTTGACGGAAGAATAAATTTAGGCCTTTTTGGTCGAAACGATTGTTAATAAGTGAAAAGACATTACATTCAAATTGATGTAAATGATGAACCCATTTCGTTATCATTTGTTATCCCCCCTCCTATGAATTACTTTGATTGTACCCGAGGGATGTAAGGGAAATATGAACGGAGTATAAATTTAGTGTTGATCATTTTTAACAAATAGCTTAATTTTCACAAAAATCTTAATAAGAAATTAATGAAAAACAAAAAAAGGCATCTCAATCCAAGAGAAAAGGACGAGATGCCGTTCTTTCAGTTGTGACACGCACTCCGAATAACCCGAACATCTCCGAGCCAATTCCTGTCTCAGTTCGCACTTTTGATGCTTTTTGCTTGCTGCCAATACTCTTGCAGAACATCGTTGACAATCGTTTCGGCTGCATGAGGCATATGAATCTTTCCTAATGATGATTTCATTTGTTGTAATTTCACTTTGTCTAAAGTTAGCTTGTGAATTCCTTTAACCAAATGTTCCAACTTGTCAAATGAGACCGCTGCACTGTTTTTTTGAAAAAACATAGCATTTTCGTTTTCTTGACCTGGTGTTGCTGGTAATAAAACGATTGGGACGTTTTTTACCATCGCCTCTGTTAACGTTATTCCCCCAGGTTTTGTTACTACACATGTTGCTAGCTGCAGCAATTCAGCCATTTCAGAAACATAGCCAAACACGTGAATTTGCTTTTCTCGTTGATCATTATTTTGCAACTGTTCATACAGTTTTTTATTTTTTCCGCAAACAATTAGGATCTGAGTTTTTTTGTCTCTTATTAAATTCTCACAAATATATTTGATTTCTTTTGATACTCCATGGGCCCCTGCAATCAATAAGATTGTTTTTAAATTGGGGGTGATTTGATATTTTTTAAAAAGATAAGGAAGGGAATATGTTTGTTGAAATTGATCCAGTACAGGTATCCCTGAAACAACAATTTTTCCTTCGTTCATTTCATTTTCTATGAGCTGTAATTTTAACTGTGGAGTCGCTACATAATATTTATCAATTCTAGGATGAATCCATGAATAATGAAGACAATAATCTGTGACAACGTTGTATGTGGGGATCGTCTTTTTTGTCTTTAATAGAAAATATGGAACCGTTTGAATAGGGAATGTATTAATTATGGCATCAGGTTGCTCCTCCGTAATGATTTTACTTAATTCCGAATAACCATATGGAAAATGAGGAGATAATTTTCGTTTAGAAATTTTTTGACTGCCATAATAAAATAAGCGATATAGTTGCCCGCCCCCCTTTGTGTAGCTTTTCAAATATAGTTTTTTCGTAAACTCATGTAAACGTGGATTTGTATCTTGATAGATATCCCTAATAACAACTTCAGCGGTTTTTTTAAGAGTAAATTGTTCTTCGAGTGCTCGAGCTACTTGTACGTGTCCATTGCCATAACTTGTTGTCAAAATTAATACTTTTGGCTTTTTCATTATGCGGAACTCACTCCTCTATCACCGAAACTGGAAATCATTAAATACCACTATCATTTTACCAAGAGTTTATTAGGTTTCTGTTAAGATAAAGTTAAGATGACTGAATGTCTTTTAAATT
Organism: Bacillus sp. JJ1773; assembly: GCF_036962035.1. Lineage (NCBI taxonomy): Bacteria > Bacillati > Bacillota > Bacilli > Caryophanales > Bacillaceae > Bacillus > Bacillus sp. JJ1773. Next base: position 4,943 of record NZ_JBALNX010000012.1, on the reverse strand, counting down.
GATGTATGGGCTAAAATTTGTTTAAAAACTTCATTTGAACGTTCTTCCGTAATTAAATGGCCCGTTTTTTCATATGTAATGAGCTTTGCGTTAGGCAAGTCATTTGCTAATTGATGACCAATATGAACTGGAACGACTTGATCCTCTTCTCCCCAAAGTAATAATGTTGGGATCGTAATATTTTTTAATTCCTTACTTGGTAAATCACCTTCACGGTATCTTAATAATCTCATCAGGGATATGTAAAACCCATCTTCCTGCAACGGTTTTCCATATTCCTCAATATAGTCTTCCGTTATGAGAGATTGCTTATAAAATACGTTTTTCAAATGTTCCCGCACTTCCTTACTTTGGACTTTTCTTCTTATGTAGTAGTGAAAAAAAGGGAGATAGGTACATAAAATTAACGCTTTGTTTGCTCTTTTTAAATAGCCGGAACTCGATAATAACACCAAGTTCTTTATTTTTTCAGGAATGATTTTCGCTGTATATAATGCAATTTGGCCACCCATCGAGTGTCCTGCAATATCCACCTCTTTTAATTTAAAGTAATCGATACAATCGGCAACGATCTGGGCATAATTTTGAAAGGAATACACAAAGGAGGCCGATTTTTCACTGCGGCCAAATCCAGGTAAATCAATGGCGATGATTGAGAAATATTCTTTTAATAAAGGGATCAGAAGATTAAATGTATAAATAGAAGAAGCAAATCCATGAATTAAAAGAAGTGGAGGCTTTTCATCTAACCAGTATTCACAATAGATTTTCACATTACAAAGTTTGATATACGTTTGATTTAATTGCATCCTTCACATCTCCAACATTGTTTGAGATATTTTGTGCATATCACTGTTCCAACATGTATTAATGGTATGAGACTCTGGTCCCTTTAAATATACTTCACTTGCTTAAAAAGTTCCTTCATATCCAAAACCTCTTTCCCTGCGATTAAAATAAAATCTGTATGCATATAGGTTGTACCAAAAAGATCTTGAAGGTTAGAAAACTCCATATCATCTGCTTGCAATAATGTGTCATCCTCTAAATAAATATAAATGGAGAAATGGTTTTGTAATAAAGCAAAGAATTTGGCTTTACATAAAAATCACATTTATTAGGGCACAAAAAAGGATGCCTTCAATATCAAGGCATCCTTTTTTACTTTTGTTTTTAAATGATTGACCTGCTGCCATTTCTTCTTTCCTATTTGATTCTTCACTTTCCAAGTATACTTTATCAGGTTTAACAACGAATATACTAATTAAAATCGTAATCGTGAAGAAAGCCCTAATGACATATAACACCATGTCATAGAATTGTGTCTTTTCAAGAATAAGGTGTTAAAAAGTAAAACATTTATCGGTATTTGGCTTATGTTCTATATTAATATTACATGCGGATTAGCTTCGGAACAATTTATTCTAGACTTTTTTTGCAAATAGCACAAAAAATCTAAAATGAAGAAATCAATGTACCAGTAGTATCATTATTTATTGTACTAGATGGATATTGATAAACAGTCGGGTTTCGTTCACACAAGTTAACCCATGCATCTACACATTTAGGGTCAAAGTGAATGCCTTTTTGCTCAATTAAGTACTTTACGGCTTCGTTATGGGTCCATGCTTTTCGATAGGATCTTTCAGAAGTAAGAGCATCGTAAACATCCGCAACAGCTACTATCCTAGCTAAAAGCGCTATTTCTTCCCCTTGAAGCTTGTCAGGATAACCGCTGCCATCCCATTTTTCATGATGAGAACGTATGATACTGAGCTCTTCTTTCATAAAACCAAGGCCTCTACACATTTCGTAACCATTCACTGGATGCGTCTCTATAATTTCTCTTTCCTCACTAGATAATTTACCAGGCTTGTTGAGAATCGAATCTGGGATACTTATTTTCCCTACATCATGAACTAGTGCTCCTTGAGCTATTGCCCTTAATTGTTCTGGTTTTAACTTGAGTTCTTCTCCTAGTTTCAATGCATACATGGTTACTCTAAAAGTATGGCCCATTGTATATGTATCTTTTTTTTCTGTAGTAACTACTAGAGCTTTAACACTTGGCGAAGCACTATTTGTAATTCTTTCAAATGGATCGTTAGTAAATAATGCACGGATAGCACCTACAAAACTCCCCCTCACTACATACTGCTTAATTAATCCAATAAGCATAACAATCATTGATGCTAATAATAGAAAATGATACATCCACCAACTTAGCCTCCATATCTCTCCCAAAATCATGATAAGCTGGGATACAATAAACCAGCCTGCACTATAGACAATCGATATCTGGAGGGGGAACCGTGAAAATCTATAAGTTTGATAATATCGAGTAATAGTAATTATATTTAGCAGTAAGACGATAGCAGTAACAAACCAATTAAGAGGCTTTACATTTAATGGAATGAAATGCATTATGTTTGGAAAACTCATTGATACTATGCCAAAAATACTTAAGGCTAATATCCAACCTGGAACAAGCATACTTTGTCGCTGTGATAGTTTTTCAACAAGTTTATGATCAGAGGGTAAAGAAGATAACCATAACCATATAGTGGCTAATAACATACTTAACTGTGATGCAACACCTGGTAAATGTGTTTCAGGGAGCAAAAAGTGTGGTGTAGATAAACCATGTAAAGCAAACACAAGAGCTAGAGAAATGAAGGATAAAGCTAAAAAGCTAACCTTAATATTCCTTAGTCTTTTCCCAACAACCCCAACAGCTATAGCAAGTATGGTAGATAATATAGAAACTGCACTTACAATATAAAAGTGTCCTCTGGGCATTATAAATAAAGGATCATCCCAAAGCCCACCTCTTAAAAATCCAAATATGGCAAACGGTAGGGCAACTGCTACTAAAGGTCCAATAAAACTATAGTTTTTCAATTTATTTCCTCCAAGTTTTATATGAGTTTGTAGTACTTCTATACTATCATATTATACTAAATTTTTAGATAACTCGTATATTCTATCAACTTTATTAAAAACGGATAGACCTCCTTAGGGTTCTATATATGTAACTAATTAAACTTTTAACTGGCTCGTCCTTTTTATCGATCCCATTCGAGGATATATCAGAAAATGCCCAAATTGCCGAAAGCAAAGAATAAAAAAGCCAAGTATTAGGGTCAGTCCATCACTGCGTGAATACAGCAAGGACTGACCAAGGTGATGAAAGGCACCCTAGAAAACGTCAAACCATAATAGCGACTGATCACTTGGATCTCCATTATAATTTACAAAAATTTGCTCTCCTCTTTGAATATCTTTCCTGGCATAAAAGTCTAAAGTTTGGTTTTCAATATTGGTAATATACTTTGCGTTAGGAGTATAGGAGTGATTATATAAAGAACCATATCCTAAAGCGATGGCTTTATCTTCTCCCCAACGAAATACATAGTTTTGTAGCACACTTTTTCTCATTTGCTTCCATTCTTGGTCAGGAATAATAATTACCGGGGCTTTCTCCAGCAATTCCCCTTTCTTAATATAACGATCCGCAAATATCCCCCTGCCATACTTTCCTGCATTTTTTACTATAATTGGTCCCACTTTATGGCCTCCTATTTCAAATTCTTAAGCTGTTCTAGAAGATAACGATTCCGATTTGAAATAAATTGAAGGATCAGTTCTGGCTCACTTTCAAATAGATTGATAGATTTTCTGCTTTTATACCGATCTAAAGTTATATACGTTCGCAATTGGTTATACATATTTGTCACTTTCAGTTCCAATGCACTGATAGTAAATGACGTATTCAGAATTTCTTCAAGCATAAGGCGATATTGATCACGGAATTCCTTATGATCAAGCAGGCGTGCTGTAAGCGTATTATAGCCTCGGACGGGGACGTAATCGTATTCCATTATTTCTCCATCCCAGTCTCTCCCCCAGGTTGCATCATAATCCCAAGGAATCATTTCGAACAATCCCGTTTCGCTATTACGATACAAGGCATAATTATGAATGAAACCATCAAAGTTCTGTGTACAAACTGCCCCGCAAAGCCATATCAGATACTTTTTCACATCCAGGTACTTCGTTATTTCTTCACTGAAATTTTCCCGAGGAATCGTATTTATTTTGGCTATGAATGTTTCTAAGTCATGAATATCCTTTTCACTACCATCCTTCTGATCATATCCAGAGAAAAGGGAAGATTTTGGTCCATTTTCCGGCGTTAATAATGAAAAATTTGCGTGATAGGTAGTTGCATAAAAAATTGGCCCATTTGGAAGCTGTCTTTTTTGTAGAAAACATTGATCTACGGATTCAAGCTGCAAATAGATACCTTCAGGCTTTCCATTGAGCTCAAGGAAAACATGTCTAGAATTTGGAGCAAGACAGCCAATCGTTTGGAAAAAATCAAATGATAGTTTGTTGCGAATCAATGACGGATCACGATATTCTGCATTAAGATGAATTTCAATCCCGCTAAACTCTTGATTATATGTTTCAAAGTTAATTCGATACGATTTTTTAGGAAATGTCCGTACGTGATCTCCCCGATAGGCAATACCGCTTTCATACTCATTACCGTCTATCACCAGTTTGGAAGGTAACAGCCTTTCGTTCCATACATCGTTCATCAGTTTTTTATAATGCCGAGGCTTAATCATAATACCGATGACAGGTATATTTTGTGTCATTCAATCATTCCTCTATGATTTGATATTCCATCTTATGAGGGTAAGAAAATATTTGATCATAAAGGGATTAGAATTGGACAGGAATCTAGGACAACTTCAATAAAGTTTCATACAATACAGTACCTTACATTAAAGGAACTTTATTAGAAAGGAGGTTCTCTAATTGGAGAGAATCGATGTTTTAGATTTAATTAACCAAGCGGAATCTAATGGACTTGAGGATTTTTTAATGCAAAACCCTTTTGCTGCAGGAACTGGTGAAGGAACTGGCAAGAAAGG
>NZ_JBALNX010000119.1:21809-22091 GCF_036962035.1 Bacillus sp. JJ1773 | reverse complement strand
TATATGAATACATAATCATGTTAATTTCTTATAATTATCTAAAAATCTATGATTTCTTGACTATAGACTTTTCTGAAAAATGAATATTTATACACATTCTATTTTTTGGAAAATTTTATAAACTAATATTACATCCAGAATCAACCTAAGGTCGCTAAAAAAATCTCGACTTTAGGAGGTGAAGTCCAAATGTATTTGAACATTTTCTTCGCTTTTTTGATTGGTGGACTTGTCGGTGCTGCAGGACATATTCGAAAAGAAGGAAGAATTATCAAGCCTAGA
>NZ_JBALNX010000119.1:0-21758 GCF_036962035.1 Bacillus sp. JJ1773 | reverse complement strand
ATTCATTTACTTGGGTTTTTTAGAAGAAGTAATTTTAGGTGGACTTGCTGCTGCTTGTTTAATCACTTTTTCCGAGCCTGATTCAGCATTTAAAGTTGTTTCTTTATCGATTATTGCCGGTTTAGGCGGAGACGCTCTGCTTAGAGGTCTTGAATTCTTAAAAATAAGGGAAAAAGACCAAAATTAAATGTATTTATTTATTCCCTGCTATTTAGCAGGGATTTTTTCTTGCATTTTATTCACTTTTGAATCCGCTACAAGAAGTTTCCATAATCAGTAAAATATTCATTTGTTGAAGGCGATTTTAGAGACATAATCACCGTTACAGATCTTAAAAAGTCTATTTGTTAGTAACTGTTTTATCTTTACTTCACCTTACTGCATAGTTTGTGTCTAAATGAACTATCTTTGTTTCCGCTCCTTCTTGCACTGAAAACAAACTCTTTTTCCTTCCACAAATATTGTCATTTTCGGAAGGAAAGGATAAAAACACACGCTGCAGCTGACCAATTTCTTTAAAATTCTCCTTCCCTGTATTTAATCCATAAGTCACGGGTATTTTATACTCAGAGCTATATCAAACCCCTATTTGAAGATCCCAGGGCAAGTCACCATCCTATATTTTCTCAACGCACTTCTTGCCCTGGAAACATATTGCTTATTTTGCTTCATTAATTTCGAATCCCACAATCCAAGCTGCCATATAAATCAATCAGAAATGACAATACTTGAATATATTAAATCTTCTAGAGAACCGTATATGTGAATAATCTCTAAAATGCAGTTCATTTCCCCTTAACATTTTCTTCATTCGTTAAATATGCCTGCTGTAAATCCCCTTCATCTATATTAACTATCTTCACAAAAAAGTATAATTACTCTAAATCTGTTTAAAGAACAATATGCCAAAATTCGCTAACATGAGTATAAAATCGATTATTTATTCAAAAATTATTAATGTAGTATATTATTTAATTAAGGAGTTTTATCCATGAAAATATTACAACGGATCGCTTTAGCTTTAATAATTATTGGCGCTGTAAACTGGGGTCTAATTGGATTTTTTCAATTTGATTTAGTAGCAGGAATCTTTGGTGGACAAGATGCATTTTTGTCCAGAATAATTTATGGTCTTGTAGGTATAAGTGGTTTGATTTGTTTAACTCTTTTATTTGCTCCAATGGACGAAGAAGTTGAACGTAACACGAACCTACAAGGCAATAGAAACCTTAATTATGCTACTGAGTTTGGCGAAGAAACAGATTTATCGAAATTAAAAGATGATGAATAATTTCCTTAAGGAGAGTAAAACAGCTCACCTTCAAGTTTTATCAACATGGTAGTATACAAATTTCTTCTGATGTTAATTCACACATTAGCAAGAAAATTGAAGAGATAGAATGAAGAAATTTGAGGATATATGAAGAATGTCCTCGAATTTTTTTATGAAACAAAATCTGGAAAATTATCAGACAGTTATATTTTGCAAAACATATTAATGAAACTGACCGAAAACAAAAAAACCGCTAGAGCCTACTGCCCCAACGGTTTGAATGTTTAATACATCGTCATATACTGCTCCCGCTCCCAAGGATGGACTTGCGTGCGGAACATATCCCACTCAATTTCTTTTGCCTCTACAAAGTGTTCAAAAATATGTCCGCCCAACGCTGAAACGATAATCTCATTTGCTTTCAGCTTATCAAGTGCTTCTGCTAATGTAGATGGAAGATCATCAATTCCTTCAGCCATTCTTTCTTCCTTACTCATAACATAAATATTTCTGTCAACTGATGCCGGTGGAGTAAGGCTATTCTTTATCCCATCCAGACCAGCCTTTAATAATACAGCCATAGCAAGATAAGGGTTTGCTGCCGGATCAACACTGCGAACCTCTACACGTGTGCTTATTCCTCTTGATGATGGTATACGCACTAATGGTGAACGGTTCTGTGCTGACCAAGCTACATAGCATGGTGCTTCATACCCTGGCACCAAACGCTTATAGGAGTTTACTGTTGGATTTGTGACAGCTGTAAAGCCTGTCGAATGCTTCAGAATACCAGCAATAAATTGACGTGCATAATCACTTAGCTGCAAATCTCCTTTTTCATCAAAGAAGGCATTTTTCCCTTCTTTAAATAGTGACACATTGCAGTGCATCCCTGAACCTGCGACACCGAAAAGCGGCTTTGGCATAAACGTAGCATGAAGGCCATGTTTACGGGCAATTGTTTTTACTACTAATTTAAAAGTTTGGATTTGGTCACATGCCGTTAAAGCATTTGCGTATTTGAAATCAATTTCATGCTGACCTGGAGCCACCTCATGGTGAGATGCTTCAATTTCAAATCCCATTTCCTCCAGTTCAAGAACGATATCGCGACGGCAATTTTCACCAAGATCTGTAGGCGCAAGGTCAAAGTAGCCGCCATTATCATTTAGCTCAAGTGATGGATCTCCATTTTGATCAAGCTTGAATAAGAAGAATTCTGGCTCTGGTCCAAGATTGAAATCCGTAAAGCCCATTTCTTCCATTTCTTTTAATATACGCTTCAAATTATTTCTTGGGTCCCCTTGGAATGGTGTTCCATCTGCATTATGAATATCACAGATTAGACGTGCAACCTTTCCCTTTTCAGCAGTCCACGGAAAGACAACCCATGTATCAAGATCAGGAAATAAATACATATCTGATTCCTCAATACGAACAAAACCTTCAATGGAGGAACCATCAAACATCATTTTATTGCCAAGTGCTTTTTCTAGCTGACTGATTGGGATTTCAACGTTTTTAATCGTTCCTAAGATATCAGTAAACTGGAGACGAATAAATTTAACGTTTTCTTCTTCTGAAATTCTTTTTATGTCTTCTTTGGTGAATTTTGGCATAAATAAGTTCCTCCTTAGTAGTTAAACAAAAATCGTTAATGAAAAAAGCGATTCATATTTCCTTGATGGGATGACGGTAAATGAAATCTTCCTGCCCTCACAATTTCCTTGCGCAAATGTCTCCTAATTTCATCATTTGAAATCTCTCGTACTGCTTTTTCATCTTTAAATAGATCTGCAGGCTTCTGATCTTTGATAAAAAATAGCTGTTTAATCCCAGCCATATTTACCCCTTGGTCAATGAGATCTTTAATTTCTAGGAGCTTATCAATATCATTTAGTGAGAACATTCTTCTATTGCCATCTGTTCTTGCTGGAGAAATCAATTGGTGCTCCTCATAGTACCGAATTTGACGTGCAGATAATTCGGTTAATTGCATGACTGGGCCAATTGGGAAAAGCGGCATGGAACGGCGAATCTTGCTTCCAGTCACTTATTTCTCCTCCCTTTTCTTATTTAAAAATAAATATATACCAATGTTAGGTTTCTTGTCAATTAGATGTTAGGTTTTCTAACATGAAAATTTTTAAAAATGAAAAGGACAGCTTATATAGTCACTGTCCTTAGTTTGTACACTAATTAAATTTGAATGAAACCCTTTTCGATCAACCCATTTATGGCAGTACAAACGGCAATTTTTACATGGGAATAAGTGAGTCCGCCTTGAACATACGCCACATAAGGCGGTCTAATCGGGCCATCTGCTGACAGCTCAATACTTGCTCCTTGTACAAAAGCTCCAGCTGCCATAATCACCTCATCCTCATATCCAGGCATCGCACTTGGATATGGAGTAACATGGGAATTAATTGGAGCAGCATATTGAATAGCCTGACAAAAAGCAATCATTTTATCACGGTCATCAAATTGGACTGACTGAATTAAGTCCGTTCTTTTTGCATCCCATTTTGGTGAAGAATTCATTCCAAGCCTTTCTAAAAATGCAGAAGTAAAAACCGCTCCCTTTAGTGCTTGGCCGACAATGTGAGGGGCTAGGAAAAAGCCCTGATACATTTCTTGGAGACTGTATAAAGAGGCACCGGCTTCCGCACCGATTCCTGGGGAAGTCATGCGATAGGAGCAGGCCTCTACCCACTTCTCTTTCCCAACAATATAGCCCCCTGTTTTAGCAAGTCCTCCACCAGGGTTTTTAATCAATGAACCAGCCATTAAATCAGCTCCAACGTGGCATGGTTCTTTTGTCTCAACAAATTCTCCATAGCAATTATCGACAAAAACAACAACATCTGATTTAATTTCCTTCACGAATTTGATCATTTCTTCAATCTGAGCAATAGTAAAGGAAGGTCTAGTGGCGTACCCTTTTGATCGTTGAATACCGATCATTTTTGTGTGAGGTTTAATTGCCTTTGCTACAGCTTCATAATCAACTGATCCATCTGCCAGTAAATTAACAGCATTATATGTAATTCCGAATTCCTTCAAAGAACCAACGCCATTGCCCCTTAGACCCACTATTTCTTCTAATGTGTCATATGGTTTCCCCGTAATATATAGCAGTTCATCTCCAGGACGAAGTACCCCGAATAAGGCAATGGAGATGGCATGTGTTCCAGAAATAATTTGTGGACGGACGACTGCAGATTCTCCTCCAAATACTTCAGCATAGATCCTTTCTAAAGTATGCCTGCCTATATCATCATAGCCATATCCAGTCGTTGGAATAAAATGAGAATCACTCACCCGATTGTTTTGAAAGCTGTTAAGCACACGAAATTGATTTTCATCAATCCTATTATCAATACCTTTTAATACATTAGCAATTTGCTGCTCAATTTCAGTAACAATCGGCTGCAGCTTTTCCCCATTTGATAACTGTTGAAACATGATGTTCTCCTATCTACACTTTATATTTATGTAACTGCCCAGCAATATGGTGGTTTTCTAAATAATAGCCCTTACAAACATAAATTTGCTTTTCTTCATCGAAAAATAATTCCCGTAATATCGTTTCATTTTTGAGCTGGGACAGAAGCTTTCCTTCTGAGGAAGAAACCTCTACATGATAAAAACTCATCATTTCCAGAACTATTTCTTCTATTGTGCTTTTTAACTGATTGCGGTCTTGCTCTTCAAATGCACTGATTAGAATCGACTTTGTGTTTGCAATTGGAACAAAATCCAAGTGTTTAATATCCCGCTTATTATATACAGTCAATTGTGGAATTTTTTCGTTTTCAAGTTCCTTTAATAACTCATTAACCGTTTCTTCATGCTGATAATAATCTGGGCTTCCACTATCAACAACATGCAGGATTAAATCTGCCTCCCTAACCTCTTCAAGGGTCGATCGAAAAGCAGCTATTAGGGTGGTTGGCAAATCTTGAATAAAACCTACTGTATCCGTTAGGAGAGTCATAAAGCCACTTGGCATAATTAACTTTCTAGTCATCGGATCAAGGGTTGCAAATAACTGGTTTTCTTCAAAGGAATCTGCCTCAGTTAGTCTGTTAAACAATGTCGATTTCCCAGCATTCGTATAGCCTACTATCGCGATTTGAAATGCTTTGTTCTTTTTTCTTCTTTCTCTATACCTGTCACGATGCTGAACAATAACAGATAGCTGGTTCCTAATTTCATTGATGCGATTGCGAATATGTCGTCTGTCCGATTCTAATTTCGTTTCACCTGGTCCTCTAGTTCCAATTCCACCTCCAAGTCTTGAAAGCTGGGTTCCCTGGCCTGTCAATCTTGGCAGCAAGTATTGCAGCTGGGCTAATTCGACTTGCAGCTTCCCTTCTTTAGAACGTGCCCTCTGTGCAAATATATCTAAGATTAATTGAGTCCGATCAATTATTTTCGCATCTACAGCTGCTGCAAGATTTCGAACTTGACTTGGTGATAATTCATCATTAAAGATAATTATATCTGCATCTATTTCTTCTTGGAGGGCCGTTAATTCCTCAACCTTGCCCTTTCCAATATATGTAGCCGAGTGAATGCGATCACGTTTTTGCGTTAAGGTTGCAACGACTTTTCCTTTTGCTGTCTCAGTTAAAGAGCCTAATTCTTCTATCGAATAGGCATATTGCTGATCATCTTCTTTTGTCTGACATCCTACAAGAATTACTTTTTCAAAGTTATGCTTTTGCTCCAATCAGCATCCTTCTTTCCCTGGTATACTCTTTTACAAAAATCACTTAATACTATCATAACAAAATCAATAATTTAACTCTAATTTCTGTTCGTTTAACGTTATATTTTCGAAAGATAGCTGACTACATTTTAAAGAATCTCTCTTTGCAAATTGAAAAGGATTCCTGTTAAGTGGAATCCTTCTAATATTAACCCTCATCAAATACTAAGTCATTGCTTCGGATTCTCACCAATTCATGCCTATCATAGCTATTCTGCATTAACAGCCTCATCGCCTGAGCCCTTATCGACTTTTCAATGACGTTTCGAATATACCTGCCATTGGAGAAGCTTACTGGATTTAAATGAGTTTTAATCCATAGTAAATGGTCATGCAGCTTTTTTTCCGCTTCATGGCTTAACGTATATTCTCGATCCCTTAACATTCTGTCTCCAATTTCCATGAGCTGTGTAACGGAGTAATCCGGAAAGTCAATCACTAATGGAAAGCGAGAATGCAATCCAGGATTTAAGGTGAGAAAGTAATCCATTTCCCTTGAATAGCCTGCAAGGATTAGAATAAATTCATGCTGCTTATCCTCCATATGCTTAACAAGAGTATCGATGGCTTCCTTTCCAAAATCCTTCTCTCCGCCTCTTCCAAGTGAATAAGCTTCATCAATAAACAAGATCCCGCCTATAGCCTTTTTTATCAAATCCCTCGTCTTCTGTGCCGTATGGCCAATATATTCACCAACGAGATCCGCACGTTCAGCTTCAATTAAATGCCCTTTTGATAAAACATTCATTTTTTGAAAAAGTTTTCCGATTAATCTGGCAACCGTTGTCTTACCAGTGCCAGGATTTCCTTTAAACATCATATGAAGCGCCTGTTTTCCTGCCTTTAGGCCCGCATCCTCACGTTTTTTATTCACATATATCCATGCATAAATTTCCTTAATCATTCTTTTCATTTCTTCCATTCCTACAAGAGCACCTAATTCTTCTTCTATATCTTTTAGTGCTGTATGCTCCGGTGGAATTACCTTAGGTAAGGGTTGAGTTTCAGGCAGTTCTTTCGTCAATGTTTTACGATTTTGTGAATTAAGGACGATGCTAATCTGTCCATTATTCTTCATTCGAATTGGCTGGTCCAAAAGCTTTCACCTCACGTTCTCAAAAACAGTATACGCTTAGAAGTTTAGATTGTGACAAAAGCCTATTTTCTTTCATAGAATCATAAAATGCCCTCTTACTCTTATTTAAAAAATTCCTTATCTATATGTATTCATTTGTTTCTTACTTCATTAAAGATTTTTGTAAAAGCCTAATTTACACCCTGTCCTGATTGAATACCGCTAAAAATAAAAAGGGTTCCGCTTTCAAAGAAGCAGAACCCTTATTCAATGCGGATAAGAATTATTGGTTTTCCATATCGATTTGAACATTGCGCTGAGGCGCGAATGTAGAAATTGCATGTTTATATACAAGCTGTTGCTTTCCTTCAGATTCAAAAAGAACCGTGAAATTATCAAAGCCCTTTATTTGGCCTCTAATTTGGAACCCGTTTAATAAAAACACGGTTACATTTGTATTTTCCTTCCGAAGCTGGTTTAAAAATTGGTCTTGAATATTAATAGATGTTTTCATCTTATATCCTCCTCTTTTATCTCTACTCTATGTATTCGATTTTATTTGCAGCTTTCCTTCAATATGCGTTGAAATTTCCGCAAGTTTTTTTTCAATTATGCCGGTGTTGACAACATCCGACATATCAAACCAATCAACATTCATTTTATTTCGAAACCATGTCAGCTGCCTTTTTGCATATCGGCGGGAATTCTGCTTTAACTGAGAGGTCGCTTCCTCTAATGAAATGCTATGACTAAAATATTCATAGAGTTCCTTATAGCCAATTGCCTGAATCGATTGGCAATCCTTTATATCCTGATTAAATAACCTTTCAACCTCTTCAAGGAGTCCTTCCTTAATCATTAAATCCACTCTAGTATTGATTCGCTGATATAATATCTCCCTATCCATTGTTAGCCCAATTATAGCTGTATTATACATAAGCTCAGGCTTCTGGTTTTCCTGTAATTCGTTTATCGTTTTACCAGTACAATGATAAACTTCCAACGCTCTAATGACTCGGCGGACATTATTAGGATGAATTCTTTCTGCGCTTTCGGGATCAACCTTGCTCAATTCTAGATGCACACTTTCATTTCCTTCGGCCTCTGCCTTTTTTTCAAGCATTTGTCGAAAATCATCATCAGAAGGGGCATCTGAGAAGTGATAATCATAAATAACGGATTGGATATACAAGCCAGTTCCACCAACAATCATCGGCAGTTTCCCTCTTAATGAAATCTCAGAGATTTTTTCTCTGACAAGCTCCTGAAATTCTGCAACAGAAAAAGGCTCCTTTGGATCTTTAATATCAATTAAATGATGAGGAATTCCTTCCATTTCATCCTTTTTAATTTTTGCTGTGCCAATATCCATTCCTTTATAGATCTGCATTGAATCACCGCTAATAATTTCTCCATTGAACCTTTTAGCCAATTCAATACTTAGCTTCGTTTTCCCAACCGCAGTTGGACCAATAAGCACAACAAGCTTTTCTTTTTCCATTAATCTGTTCACACTGCCTTTATTGAACTACCTAAGTTAAAAGCACCTCATTACGTTTTGACGAAAAGGCGCTATCCCCCCTATAGTATCATAAACATGAACTACTTTCAGTGGTTATGAATGTAAATAATGGATTCGTTTTTCACATTTAAACATTATTGACTTGATTCCATTGATTTATTCATTATTCTACTCGCGTTTTATGGTTTTATTTTCATGTTTCATTACAATTTATTAACGATTTCATAACAATTAATTAGATACCCCCCTAATCATGATAGTTTAGTAGAAGAATATCAAGAGTAATTTGATATTCAGTAATAGATTAGGTGGGAGTAAATAATGATTACAACTTCTGAATTAGGCATTGATTTAGGAACAGCTAATATCTTAGTATATTGTAAAAATAAAGGAATCACATTTAATGAGCCTTCTGTTGTAGCGCTTGATACGAATACAAAAAAGGTGTTGGCTGTAGGAAAAGAAGCAAAAGAAATGATCGGGAAAACACCCGGCAGAATTATTGCTATTCGTCCATTAAAGGATGGTGTAATAGCAGACTATGATACGACAACCGAAATGCTACGGTATGTAATGGCGAAAGCAACAAAAAAGGCTGGCTTTGCCATTAGAAAGCCGAATGTAGTGATTTGTACTCCATCAGGCTCAACAAGTGTTGAAAGAAGAGCTATTCTTGATGCTGTTCGTCATGCAGGCGCAAAACATGTTCATTTAATAGAAGAGCCTGTAGCTGCGGCAATTGGAGCTGGCTTGCCGGTAGACGAACCTATCGCTAACGTAGTAGTGGACATTGGAGGCGGATCGACAGAAGTAGCTATCATTTCCTATGGTGGTGTTGTTGCCTGTCATTCTATCCGTGTTGGCGGCGATAGATTGGATGAGGATATTATTCAATATGTTCGTAAGGATTTTAACGTTTTAATTGGAGAACGAACGGCCGAGAAAGTTAAAATGGAAATTGGTTACGCACTCATAGATCATGATGAGTTAAAAATGGAGATTCGCGGACGTGATCTTGTTACAGGCCTTCCAAAAACCATTACATTATCGTCCTATACCATTCGAGAAGCTATTAAGGAATCGTTGCTTCATATACTTGAAGCCATTCGCGCCACTTTGGAAGAGAGCCCTGCTGAATTATCCGGAGATATTGTGGATAGAGGTGTTATCCTATCGGGTGGTGGCGCCCTCATAAACGGAATGCAGGAATGGCTTTCCACAGAAATTTCTGTTCCTGTTCACCTCGCTCCAAGTCCGCTTGAATCAGTTGCAATTGGGACAGGCATGGCTTTGAAATATATCGGAAAATTGCAAACTGCAATTAAGTAAATGTAAAGATTAAGGGAGGATTATTCATACGGATAATGCTCCCTTAATTGATTTTAGTTTACATAATAAAATTATCGACATCTTATTGATTATCTAGTTGGTGTCACATAACTCTTTTATAATATCTACCATCATTCGGTAAAATTAATATGTTTAATAATATTCTTAACTTCATTTCGATAAAAGGAGATATTTCCCTTCATAATTTTAATCCTAATTTCTTCTTTAACGGGATACTGTAGCAGTCATCACACACCCCATTATTATCTAGATACTCACGTTCATCTGTTATCTCCAAGTTGCAATTCGAGCAAATCCATTTTTCAATTACTTGCTCCATTGCCTCATCTCCTTTTTTCATACATAATTCGGGAGATTCAAGCAAATTCCTGCAACAATTTTATTAATTCCTTCTAATTGCACCTTTTACTCATCTATATGTGGTCCTGTTAGTTTGTTTCTTTAAATAAGCGTACTATTTATTAGTAAATTGCTTTTTACTCCTTGAATAATTCTGCAAATACTCAGCATCCTATATATGTGTTTAGGAGGTGAATTGAATTGCCAAATCCAGCTAATGATAATAAGAAGCAAAAAAATATATCACTTAATAATAGTCAAGACTCAGGGTCAGAATTTCATAGAGAGCATGCTGGGCAATGTTGAAGGATACGGTGAAACGTACCCCACTGCTAAAAATATGTCTGATACGACTGACCAATAATTATTAAATTTCAAGAGTGAATTAGATTGTAGTTCACTCTTTTATTTACATATTTCGAAAAATTTTTACTAAACAAATTGCTTATTGGGTTTCCAATCTAATTGCTGCTATTACATTTATTGTTGTAAAACTAAATGCAGTAATTGTGGAATGAAGAAGAGCATTTAGCTTCTTCGTCCCTTTTTAATTTACTTACTCTATCCTTTGTTTACTAATACCTTTTTTGCTATCTTTTTTTATTCATCATATTGCTCATCAAAATTCACATTAGTATCAACTGGTGGATGGTGGTATAGTAATTCTTCAATAATGTCTCTAAGTCTCAATAATTCTTTATGCTTCGATTCATCAAAATCACTAGCTGTTCTAAGGTTTTTTCTTAGATGTTCAATTTCCTGCTGCTGTTGCTGAACCTTATCCCTTAATTCACTTTCAACCTTTAGAATTTCTTTAGCATAACCAATAAGCCAATCAAAATTATCTTTTGGAGTAGAAATTCAAACTTTTCCGAACAATTCACCTATAAGATAATCATCCTTAATTCCTTTTAGCTAATCCTCCAAATTAACTCCTCCTACCATTTGTTTCTTTGATTTTTCTTCTCATTATTTCTAGACCTTTTAAAATTCCTCAATAGTAAAATAACTCCAATAGAAACCAGTCCAATTATCACTGCAGGTATTACATAATAAAAGAATATAATAAAAATCTCGGTCTCTTTATTCCATTCCAAACTTCTTCACTCCTATCATTTTTTTACTAACTAGAACGCCATCTTCTACCGAATTTTTCAGTTGCTTCACGCATAAGCTCCTGGTATTGAGAACGATACCTTTCTTTTTCCTTTCTTTCGTTATTCAATCTACGGTTCATAGATTCAACAAAAGAAGGATTATCGCTTCTATATAATTTCTCTGATTCTCTCGACAATGACCTGATCAATGAGTTTTTAAGAACTTCTTCATCAATGGTTAAATCCTGTCTTTTTGCTCTTTTTACAGACGTTCTACCAACATATACACCAATATGAGAAGGTATTTCGTGTTTAACTGTTTCATACAACTCTTTTGTCATAACATAATAATTAAAGTTGCCACAAAATGTTTTCTTAGCTTTGCTTCTGAAATCCGAAACAGAAACTTTAATCTCATAACAGCGCCAAATACCCTTTGTGTCATAAGTCATGTAATCTACTCTTTCATCACCGAACCAGCCGATTGTTACTTCAAAGCAGCCAAATATACCTTGTTTCTTTGTCGCTGAATAAATTTGACGTTCTAATTGAACAGTCAACTCCGTTTTTGCGATTTTATACCCCTCCTAATCAACTGATCTTTCACTGTGTAAAACATCCTATAGGCAAATTAACAATAAATTTACAATTAAGAAACACACACTAAATAATATAATTATATTGTTAGATTATTAAGTTACTCATTTTCAAAAGGAGTTGGACATATGCTTGTGTTTCTGACTAGAGTTATTATTTTAACTACCTTTTGTTATCTTTTTTAATAATAAGAAAATCAATATTTAGACTAACCTTTTCGCATCCTATGGGTGCTTTTTTATTTTGAATTGCATCATTTCTCCTCTATACAGGTCTATCATTAAGTTCACTTAAATTTCGTACTGTGAACAACTCGTAAGTACTTATCACATTTTCATTACCCTCATACTTTTAAACAATATTGTTAGTGTTATTTACCCAAGTTTTTTTGTGTTATAATACAAATGTCCTAATGTTTAAAGGCAAGGAGTTTGTTATGAAAAAACTAGTTGATCCAATTGAGCATTTCGAAAAAATGTTACAAAAATATCCAGATGAAATAAAGAATACATATGAATTTTATTCCTTTTTCAAAGAATTACCTTTGGCTAATCAAAGGTTTGACTATGTTCCTATCATTGAGTTAGGTACTATCTTCAAGTATAAAAAACCTAAAATCTTCTTCGAAATGCGGAAATTTTCTAGCAAAAGTTATGTTATTGATGTAATAACTTCTTCTGAAACGGATTTACAGAGAGCGATAGACATAATTAACAAAATGAAAAATCAATAATCTCCTTTTATGTCACATTTTTTGTCAAATGAACATAATGCTTAAACCATTTAATGAACAAGTACATTTTTAAAGAAACACGGACAAGTTTTTTAAATTTGAATAATATATAATACCCAAGAGACACCTCCTAATATAATGCAGGTACTATTACTAGTGCCTGCATTTCCTTTGATTACATTTTACTTAATGAATTAATTTCCTAAATTCAGGGAAAATTTTTTTTATGGGATAAGGCAAACATCTTGTTGAAGCTTCCACACTCGCCTTATCCTAATCAATTCCCATATTGTTGCATAAAATAGCTATGAACATATCCCTTTTGCATATCAGTTTGCTTTAGAGCCTTACAAGGCTCTTTTTTTGTGTAGTAACTTCCATGCTTAAAATGTTACATTCAATGCTTTTAATGAAGCCATGCAAATTCTTAAAGGCATATCTTTCATTTCAATAGATTCACATTGTTCACTGGAAAGCTCCTGTCTATAGTTGTAAGGTAGTGTCTGATCTTCTTTCATCACATACGAAGCCACTCGACAAGAACTTGAACTGATTTCAAAGTATATTCCTTTAAATCTCATTTCTTTAATGACCTTCCACGCATCTGCTATGTCTTCTGTTGGACAGAAGTCATCTGGAATAGAAAATTCCTCCCCATCATCCGCGTACACAGAAATAATGTCTATATTTTGAAAGTGATTTGTTTTCCATCCAAATACATTTTCAGCAATCAATTGATCTATTTTTCTTGTGTTCAAACAGATCCACTCCTTTTAGGAAATTCCTTTACTCTTGTGATTAATAAAAATCTGACCAACTCATACCAACCATGTACAAATAACAAGTTGAATTACATGTACCGTATGTCCGGTGATACCAATCTCTATAATCCAGTTTCCTCCCGCATTCTTCACAACACTCACGCCATTTAGTAAATCTCCATCTTTGTCTGTTTTTAGCTGCCACGATTATTCCCCCTCAACATCATCGAATTTCATTTTGAAGGCATCCACTTGACGAACAGTGCCGTCTTCTAATTCGATAGTTGCATATGTGCCAATACCTTCCTCAAGGCTGCCCTCTTGACTAAAACAGTGGAAATATCCCTTTAATTCCTGTTGGTATGAAATTGCTGTTACTGGCCTTAATCCGTTCCTAGCTTTTCTCATTCATAACCCTCCAATTTTAAAGAAACATAATACAAAGTCAGTTACTTAAACTCGTATTCACCTGCTGTTTTTTTATAGAGCACCGTATGCTTTTTAGTAAGCCCGCAAAAACGGATAAAAACTGCACTGAGTTAATTAAGGATTATAAAGGTGGAGTCGCTGAGTCTTCTTCTTCGAAAAACAAAGGCGGAAAAACAAAATATAAACCACATGTTTCAAAAGAACTTTATGATGCAAACAAGAGCAAAGATCGCGATAAAGATGGCATTGCGTGTGAACGATAACTTATAAGCCCAACTCAGGGCTTTTCATTTAATCACAAAACAGAACATATATTCTTACCGTCTGAAAGTTTACTTTAATGAAAAAAAGATATACAGAAAAACAGTAAAATATTAAGGAGGACAAAATGACTTACTATAGAAAAGTTCCCGCAAAAAAACAAAAAAGGCTATACATGGTCATTTACACTTGAACTTGGTAGAGACCCTTCAATAGGTAAAAGGAAGCAAATTACAAGGCGTGGATACGAGACTAAAAAAGATGCTGAATTAGCCGCAAATCAAATGACAATTGAAATAGATAATGAAACATTTGTGAATGAAAAAGAAATAATATTTAAGGATTACATTATTGACTATCTTAATATTATTGCTAAACCAGCTGTAAAGCTTACTACGTTTAATGGCTATTCGAGCGCAGTAGAAAAAAGATTGATTCCAAAGTTCGGACATGTGAAAGTAAAGCAACTTACCCCAATAATGATTAGCAAATACTATAACGAGCTACTTAATGAGGGATTAACTGAAGAATTTATTCAGTACATCCATTCCATACTGAAGATGGCTGCCAAAACTGCGGTCGATTGGAAATATATTAAAAATGATTTTATGAATAATGTAAAAGCTCCACGAAGGCAAAAGAAGAGTATTGAAACTTGGTCAATAGAGGATTGCAACATCTTCCTTAACAGAATGAGAAGTCAAAAAAATCATATATTTATGCTATATTATTTAGCCATTTATACGGGAATGAGACGCGGTGAGCTTTTAGGACTAAAGTGGGGAGATATCGATATTGGCAAAAAAAGAATTTATGTTCACCATTCCTTATATTATGTCGCTGGGCAAGGTCTAGTTTTGCAGTCACCCAAAACAAGCAGTGGAAAAAGAAATATTTCTATTACAGACGAAATGATACGATAAATTCAATTTTATAAAGTAAAAAAACAGGAACAGTTATTCAAGGTTGGTATGAAATTAAATAATGATCATTTTGTTATTTCTGCTTTTGGCGGCGAACCGGTTAACCCTAATACTATACATAAGCAATTTTTATACGATATCAAGCTTTGGGTGTGAAGAAAATTCGTTTTCATGATCTAGGACATACACACGCTACAATCATGTTAGAAATTGGTGAGAATTCTAAGGTAGTTTCAGAAAGATTAGGTCACTCAAACGTGGCCATAACATTAGATAAATATAGTCACGTTACCTCAAATCTTCAAGATTCATCAGCGGAAATTTTTTCAAAAGCACTTCAAAAAAGCGATTCCAACCAGTAAAAGTGGTCAAAATGTGTCAAATAATATAATAAACAACGAAGAATCCTGCTATTCTAAGGGTTCTTCGCTGTTAAAAATCACATAACTCTCTTAAACATTTTTTCCATGTCATAGGTAGAATAATGAATAATAATCGGACGGCCATGCGGACAGGTGAAAGGGTCAGAGGTCTGTCTTAATTCATCTAGTAATGCCTGAATTTCATCATTCCTTAAATGATGGTTAGCTTTAATAGAAGCCTTGCAGCTCATCATGATCGCTGCTTCTTCCCTTAGCTTCTTAATATCAACCCTCTTCATGGACAGGAGCTGCTCAATCATATCCTCAATGATTTCCTTTTCTTCTCCTTTTGGCAGCCATTGCGGATGAGAGCGGATGATAAAGCTATTATGACCAAACGGCTCAAGGAAAACGCCGACCTTTTCCAGCTCACCCTTATATTCATTAATTTTAATATAATCATCTGTTGAGTAATCAAAGGTCAATGGAATGAGCATTTCCTGCAGCTCACTCGCCACTTGTCCAACCTTTTCTTTAAAAAACTCATATTTAATACGCTCTTGAGCTGCATGCTGATCGATGATATATAATCCCTTTTCATTTTGAGCAAAAATATACGTTCCGTGCATTTGTCCAAGTGGATACAACGGTGGAATTCGCGTAGGCTCTTTCTGATCTACCTGTTCTATATGCGAAATCTCGCTTGTTTCACTATTTTTTTCATAAGTGCTGAAAGAGGCTAAATCTTGTTCAAGATTTGCTGAGACCATTTCTGACATTGGCTTAGGATTATTTGCAGTCAACTCAGTGGTCAATCCTTTTTCCATAACAAAAGAAGAAGTTGGAGGCTGGACAAACCTTTCCTCTTTAAATGCCTTCTCAGGAATATGATCTAATTGCAAAAATGTCTGTTCCTGTTTCGGCTGAATAGACTTTGGCTGTGTAAACCCTGTCGGAATCAGCTCCTCCTTCTTAAAGGCGGCTTTAATTGTTTCAATGACAAGCTCATATAATTCCTGTTCCTTACTTAAACGGACTTCCATTTTAGAAGGATGGACATTGACATCAACTAGCAAAGGATCCATATTAATATTAATTAATACAATTGGATATCGGCCTATAGGTAAAAGGGTATGATAGCCTTCCTGGATTGCTTTTGCTAAAGCATAATTCTTAATGAATCTGCCATTTATCATCGTTGAAATATAATTTCTGGAGGCTCTTGTTATTTCAGGATATGCTGCATAGCCGCTTATTTGAAAATCCAGAGAGCTTGCTTGAATGGGAATCATTTTTTTCACGATGTTCATTCCATAAATAGCCGCTAAAACTTGGCGAACATCCCCATTTCCATTCGTTTGGAGCAGCTTTCGATCATTGTGAATAAGACGGATTGATACTTCTGGATGTGCTAGGGCCAAACGATTGACAACATCAGTAATATTTCCAAGCTCGGTATGAATGGTTTTCATATATTTTAAACGTGCAGGCGTATTAAAGAATAAATCAGAAACAACTAAATCTGTCCCTTTTCTAGCGGGCGCTTTTTCTACTGCTCCTAACTTACCGCCTTCAACAACTATTCTTGTTCCGATTTCCCCAGTCGAGGTTTTCATTTCGACTTTTGAAACAGAAGCAATACTTGGCAATGCTTCACCCCGGAAACCTAGTGTACGAATACGAAATAAGTCATTTTCATCCTTTATTTTGCTTGTCGCGTGACGCTGGAAAGCAGTAAGCACATCATCTTCAGCAATACCGTCCCCATTATCTATGATTCGAATCTTGGCCAATCCTGCTTCCTCTGTTTCAATCTCAATAATTGTACTTCCTGCATCTATTGAATTTTCCACTAGTTCTTTCACAACGGATGCTGGACGCTCCACGACCTCGCCTGCTGCTATTTTATTTGAAAGTGCATCATCGAGCTGAATAATTTTCCCCATATAGCTTCACCTCCATTTTTGAAAGTTTTCTATGATTTGTAAGGAAGATTTAATTTTCTTCCTTAACTTTTTAGCTTTTTGTGGAGTTCATAAATGGTATTTAATGCTTGCATTGGTGTCATATCCAGGATATCAAGTGATTTTACTTTTTCCAAAACCTGCTTTTCCTTCGAATTGACAGGTTTTTCTTTTACTAATATTGTTTCATCAAAAAATGAAAGCTGGGAATCTGACTCTGCTGATGTTTGTAATTCTTTTTTTGGCGGTACAGCAGCATGCACCGGTGCCTTCTGCTCGAAGCCCGTTAATATCTCGTTTGCTCTATGAATGAGTTCCTCAGGCAATTCAGCAAGCTGCGCTACATGAATGCCATAGCTTTTATCCGCTGCACCTTCTTTAATCTTATGAAGGAAAACAACTTTCCCATTTTGTTCAACGGCACTAACATGCACATTTTTTAATTTCTCGAGACTCTCTTCCAAAACTGTTAATTCATGGTAATGGGTAGAAAATAATGTTTTCGCTCCTATACGATCATGGATATACTCAATCATCGCTTGAGCTAACGCCATTCCATCATATGTGGATGTACCTCGTCCGATTTCATCAAAGAGAATAAGACTGTTTTGCGTTGCATGGATGATGGCGTTTTTTGCTTCAAGCATTTCAACCATAAAGGTACTTTGACCCGAAATTAAATCATCCGCTGCACCAATTCTTGTAAAAACTTGATCAAAAATAGGCAAAACCGCCTCTGAGGCTGGCACATAACAGCCAATTTGCGCAAGGATTGCTGTTAGGGCAATTTGTCTCATAAATGTACTCTTCCCTGACATGTTAGGACCTGTGATTAAGAACATCTCACTTTCAGCGTCCATATAACAATCATTTGGTACATATTCCTGAGCATTCATCACCTTTTCAACAACTGGATGCCTTCCATCCTTGATTATTAATCTGCTTTCCTTCGAAAACAATGGCTTCACATAATGTCTCTCTTCACTCACAGTTGCAAAGCATTGAAGAACATCAAGCTCACTAATTAATTTAGCTAACGCCTGCAGCCTTGGAATAAATCCCTTAATATGCTCACGCAACCTTAAGAAAAGCTCATATTCTAGCTCTACACTTTTTTCTTCTGCTTGCAGAATAAGTGCCTCTTTTTCTTTTAGCTCTGGCGTAATAAACCTTTCTGCATTTGTTAACGTCTGTTTCCTCTCGTATTGGCCTTCTTGTAGAAGGTGAAGATTGGCTCTAGTCACCTCAATATAATAGCCAAAAACGCGATTATAGCCGACCTTAAGAGATTTAATCCCCGTCTTCTCCCGTTCCTGTTTCTCAAGCTGGGCAATCCACGTCTTTCCATTCCGAGTGGCATCACGGAACTTATCTAGTTCTTCATTATACCCATCCTTTATCATATTCCCGTCTTTAACTGAAAGCGGAGGATTTTCTGCAATTGCCCTTTCAAGCAAATCAACAATTTCTTCGCATGGATCGAGACGCTTAGAGAAATGCTGTGCCTCTGTTCTAGAAAGTTCCATTAAAAGATCCTTTATTCCAGGAATTTGCAGTAAAGAACGTCTGAGCTGAATTAAATCCCGAGCATTCACATTTCCGAAGGCGACCCTTCCTGCAAGCCTTTCTAGGTCATAGACCTCCTTCAGCTTCTCTCTAAGTTCTTCCCTTTCAAAATACGAGGTTATAAATGTTTCAACTAGATTCTGGCGGCGAATAATTTCCTCTTCATTCACAAGGGGACGATCGATCCATTGTTTTAATAATCTGCCCCCCATTGCTGTCTGTGTTTCATCTAGAAGCCATAGCAAGGACCCCTTTTTTCCTTTAGAACGTATCGTTTCGGTAAGCTCAAGATTCCGCTTCGAGAAATAATCGATTTTCATATAATGATGTGTTTGATAGATTGTTACTTTTTGAAGATGATCTAAGCTTCTCTTTTGTGTTCGATAAAGGTAGTTAAACAGTCTGGAAACGGTTTGGTGAAACTTGTCCTGATTAATATCTTCAAGTAAGTGTTGGTAGTGATCCTTTTGTATATGATCATCCTCAATAGAAAAGGTCATATCTGTCCGTTCTTTTATTTTCAGCTTCCAATCTTCGTTGAAAACGGAAGCAATAACAATTTCCTTCGCACCTAAAAGCGAAATTTCATTTAAAACTTCTTCAAAGCCTGAAGTCAAAAGGGTAACCTTTGTTTCTCCAGTAGAAAGATCATTAAAGGCAAATCCGAAAGAACCATCATCAAAATAAGAAATAGTAGCGATATAATTATTTTCTTTATCATGAAGGCCTTTCCCCTCCATCATCGTTCCGGGGGTAATCAGCTGTACAACTTCTCTCTTCACAACACCCTTTGCATTTTTCGGGTCTTCCGTTTGCTCACAAATCGCTACTTTATACCCCTTTTCTATTAATTGTTCAACATAGCCAGGAGCAGAATGGTAGGGTACGCCACACATCGGAATACGCTCCTCCGTGCCACCCTCTCTGCTCGTTAACGTAATCTCAAGTTCCTGCGATGCTTTTATCGCATCTTCAAAAAACATCTCGTAAAAATCGCCAAGACGAAAAAATAAAAAGGCATCCTGATAATCTGCCTTTACACTTAAGTATTGCTGTATCATAGGCGTATAACCTGCCATAGTATCCTCCATTTGTAACATTAATATCATTTTGATTTATTATTATTTCAGCAGCTACTACTGAAAATGATATTTTCATTATAACATAATCCTCTAAAGTGAATGTTCTGACAAAAGTAAAATGCAGCACTCCTTTTGAAAGATTGCTGCATCTACTAAAAATATAAATAAAGAGCAAATGACCAATTAGTTTTTTTCCAAAGCCAGCTTTATGCCAAAAAGGATAAGAATACCTCCTGTTAACCCTTCTACCGCCTTCATAGTAGAAGGCTTTTTCATAAATTCACTAATATAATTAATTAAGTAAATATAGAAAATAAACCATATTAGTGTTAAGACTGTATAGGTTAAGCCCAAAGCTAAAAATTCAAAAAAAGCATTATCCCCTTTACCAGCAAATTGAGGCAAAAAGGTCAAAAAGAATACGGCTACCTTAGGATTAAGAAGATTTGTCAGGAAGCCTTGACGGTAGTAAGATGTATTTTTATATTTATCTGCTTGATTAGAATCTTGACTTGTCTGAGGATGTTTTTTCAAAATATATAGGATTGATTTACAGCCAAGATAGATTAAATAAATGGCACCAACATACTTTAATATTGAAAATAAGAAAGCTGATTTTACAATTAGAGCAGACAAACCGAATACAGCAGCTAGAGTATGAATGAGCAAAGCAGTAAGAGTCCCAAATGTAGTTTTCATTCCTGCAGCTTTTCGTTTTGAAATCGTATTTCTCGTAATAATGGCTGTATCAGGACCTGGCAAAATAATCAACATGATACACATAAAGATAAAAAGCCAATAATTTTCCATTTGTTCTACCTTCCTTTAAATTTTCATTCATTATATAATAAATTTGAATATTTAAACATATATTCTATAAAAAAAAAGAAAAACTAGGAGCAAAACCTCCTAGTTACCTTTTATTCCTCTTCATCTCCAATATAGAAATCTGGATTTAAATCTTCAAACTCCTCGTCTTCTACGTCCATTCCCCATGCTTCGTCATCCTCACTATCGCATTTTCCAGGATGGATGGCTACACAAACCTTTGTTTCACCGATCACTTCAACGAGAAATTCTCTTTCAACGTGGATAATGATCTTATTTCCATTCGGTGAAATGACCGCTTCAGTGCAGTTAGGCTGCTGCAATACGCGTGCAATAACTTCATGGTCATCTAAACTATCCGGGTCACGGTATTTTAGTTTTATGACATCCATATATTCGACACGTTCAGTAACGACTTCAGTTTTTGTGTTATTGTCAAAGGAATGCCAAACGTTAATGTCATATGTTCCGGAAACTTCGACTGTTTTCCCGACCTTTTTCGCATCGTACTTATGGTTTATGATCCAGCAGCCTAGAATGCTTGATGGATGATGTTTAGGGCTAATCGTATGATTGGATTGAGTAAATTTACGTCCTTTCGCTACGACCGCCTTGGTTATTATCTCTCTGTATTCTCCCATTGCGAGCGAACCTCCTCATTCATTTTCACTTCATCCTATGCGGGATATTAGACTAGTGTGCGATATTTATTGATGAATGTTTGAGTAAAAGTATAGGCATAATTCATAGTATGCTTTTTCTTTAGGAGTGTGCCCACAATAGGCTTACTTAAGATTTTATAATCGAGTAGGAGGAGGT
>NZ_JBALNX010000118.1:2986-6058 GCF_036962035.1 Bacillus sp. JJ1773 | reverse complement strand
GGACATTCCTTGTTAATTTTTATCTAATTACTAACTTATGTTGATTTGAAATACAGTTTGTTCGAGAACATCTTACAAACCTGTCTTTTATGGTAAATTTGAAAATTCACTATAAAAGATTGATCAAAATGGATTCTTTCTCAACTGACCTAGATGGAGTAGTATATAAAATTTTGATCATGTTATACCAATGTTATTCTACAATCGCGCCCGAGTTGAAGATTGTTATTTTAACTAAAGCCCCCGTTTGTTTAAGTACAATGATTCACAAACTTTTATTGAATATTTGTTAAGTAATTAGCAGTGAAATCAACAAATTCTATTAAAAAAATATAATTATTGACACCGATTACTGACAGAATATACTTAATATTTAATCTATAATAAACATGTCCACAATAGTGGAAATACATAGGAGGTGTGTAGATTGAAGAAAAGAAAGAAAGTTATGCATGGACTCGTCTTGGCAACGGCAATCAGTGCATTGAGTTTTACGACCCTGTACCCCGGATTTGGCGCTCCCCTTGTAACAGGTGCCCAACAGCTTGAAGGTGAACCAATACTTTCGAATGAGCCACTTTCCATCGTCCAGCTTGAGGTTCCAAATAAAATGGCTCTTGATAAGCTGGTTGAATTGGGTATAGACCTGACTCACAGGGTCCATCAGCATGGGGAAGAGTTGGAGGTTGATGTAGTTGTTACTCCTTCAGAAATCGAACAATTAAAAATGTATGGAATTAAAGTAAAGGAAACACTTATCACAGAAGATCAGTGGAACCAAAGAACTGCGGAAAGAAATGCAGCAGCACAGCAGCAATTCAATATCGCTTCTGCTGAAGATTCTATTAAAGTATTACGAGCCGACCATTATACAAATCAGTCTGCCACCTTCCTTTATGTAGAAGCAAAAACAAGCGCCGGGGTGAGTGCAAGCACAGCTCTTACCGGCAAGTGGATTGAAAATGGGGTGGAAAAAACAGCCACCTTGAATCGATTTACTGACTATGGGGAATATATGTATCATTGGTTTGAGGTTCCTGTGACAGTTGTTCCTGAAAGCGTTACCATAACTAGTAATCTTGGCGGTTCAGCTACAAGTTCTGTAACAGAGTGGCTTGGTGAAGATAAAAAAGGCAGTCCGAAAAAACATTATGTAAAAGGATTTGTTGACCATTATATGGACCCACATGATCTGTATGAAAGAGCAGAGCAGCTTGCAAAAGAATTTCCGGATTTAGTTGAAATTATTGAAATGCCATATCAAACAAATGGCTACCGCCGTCTTTCCCAAGCAACTATTGGGTCTACCACGACTAAAGCTGTAGTTGTTTCCTCAAAAGCATGGGGACATGAAGGCGGAAACGATATTTTAGTAGAATTTAAAAACCCTAGTGAAGCAAACCATCCTTTAACAGTAAAAGTTGATGACAATAATATTATTGTAGAATTGGCAACAGATGATACTGGAAAAGTAACAAGTACTGCAAGCCAGGTTGTTACAGCCCTAAATACTGAGGCAAATTCGCTTATTACGGCCACTACTTACCGCGGCAATGCAGGTACTGGTACAGTTGATCCAAATTCAGCAAAGTTAACTGACAACTTAAATGCTCCAGATTACATTTCCCGTGAACCGCAATCAGTAAAAGCCATCCGTATCGGTAAGCACCGTGACGGTTCCAAGCCGGGTGTACTAGGCTATGCGCAGGAGCATGCCCGTGAATGGGTTACTCCGCTCGTTACAATTGAAACAGCCGAGCGATTATTAAGGAATTATGCCCATGACGGGGAAACAAAACAACTAGTGAACAACCTGGACATTTTCCTGATACCTTCAGTAAACCCTGATGGAGCGAACTATAGTTTCTATGATTTTAATATGCAAAGGAAAAATATGACGAACCACTGTGGACCTACTCAGTCAGATCCAGCAAATCGCAACAGTTGGGGAGTTGACCTAAACCGAAACCACTCAGTAGGGTCTGTATTTGATGGTTTTGTTGGTGCTTCCAATACAAATTGCTTGAGCGGAACATATTCAGGCCCGTATGAAAACTCAGAGCCTGAAGCAAGAAATCTTATCTGGCTGGCAGACCAAAATCCAAATATTAAATTCGCAATGAATATTCACAGCTACGGCGGTTACTTCATGTGGTCCCCTGGCTCCTATGATCCAAATCGGGTTACATTGCCTCGACCAACTGCAGGTCAGGAGGCATTCTACTGGGCAGCATCCAACGAAATCTTGAATGATATTCAGGACCACCGCGGAACAGTAATCTTGCCAAGCCGTACAGGTCCAATTCCAGATGTGTTATACTCCGCGGCTGGGAACTCTGCTGATTATTTGTGGTATGAAAAGGGTATTTATGCATGGAACTTTGAAGTTGGAGCAGATCTGTGGGATTCTGTAGCAAACAGGTGGCGAGCCGTAGGATTCCAGCCTTCGTATCAAGAAGGACACGAGGAAGCAATGGAATTTGCGAATGGACTGATTAGTCTAATCAAGGTTGCCTACAACCAATCAAAGGATAAGCAACCTCCATCAACAAAAGCAGTTCCTGGAAACGGCAAATTCTCTGGCCCTGTAGAAGTATCGTTTGAAACCAGCGAAGCAGCTACCATCTACTATACTCTTGATGGAAGCCGTCCAACATTTGAATCAGCTCATATACGCCTTTCCGGAACACGTGAATCTGCTGAATCATTGAAAATTGATAAAACGACTGTTATCAATTGGTTTGCTGTAGACGCGGCGGGCAATATTGAAAAAAACTACAACCCGTTTAGTAATGCTTCTAACTACAGTTCTGTGAAAATAACTATTAAGTAAACTAAAAGATGCCGTGCTACTTTCAGAAACTGAAAAAGCCCGGCATCTTCTAAATACACGGCTAATAGGTTCTCTCTTACCTTAATGAATAGTGGATATTATGCTACCAAATCTCCTTCTTTAGCTGTTTATGTGATTTTTCAAAATTAGAGAGAATATCATCCAATATTGACGGATATATTTACTAGCATTTTTTATTCGAGAAGGGAGAACTCACATTTAAATCGAATGTTATAGGT
>NZ_JBALNX010000118.1:2254-2953 GCF_036962035.1 Bacillus sp. JJ1773 | reverse complement strand
AATTTTGATAAATTAATTTCTTTGCTTTCAGCCATTTAATTCTCATAAATAATGTATTCTGTTCCGTTGGCACAATAAGAAAGCTTTCAGTATTGACAGCACAAATTTCCCCTATCGCACAAGTTACTTCAATGATTAGATTGAGCACGCTCTTACTAAGAGAACAAATCCAATTATAATTAGGACAGAAAATAAATTAACTAAACAACCACTGCTTGGTACTCCAGTATGGGCTTGAGCCCACGAATTGTTTAAAGCACCTCGAGGATTTTTTCGTTGTTCTGTTGCTTTCAATCTTTCTCTTTCTTTTTCAGACATAATACCTCCCCCCGTTTTAATAATTGCTTAAATTTAATTACGAATTAGTAAGGTTAAAGTTTCTCCTTATCTTATTGCACTAACCTGCCCTATTGTTTAAGTAAAAACTTTCACAAACATCACACTAGCATTACCATAAGTATTCAATTTTTCTTGAGACTCTTCCTCTATAAAATGGCCCTTTCATGCAAAAAAGCGCAGATCCATACTCTGGAAATACGCCCTTTAGTGAAAAAAATATTAATATTAATTTTTGAGTTCTGTGGTTAGATACTCAATCATCTTTAAATAAAAAATACTCTTAGTTCTTTCCTTCTCATATAAGAGTTATTTATACTGTTAAGATATATTATTATTTCACAGCTTCTTTTAATTCCTTAC
>NZ_JBALNX010000118.1:0-1983 GCF_036962035.1 Bacillus sp. JJ1773 | reverse complement strand
TAATTCTGTTTTATTCATTCTTATACACCTCTATATTCTTAAATTACTATGTAGCAACTAAAATATAGCACATATTCTTGTAAAGTAACATTAATCAAATAATTATTAACCTTAAACCGCATAACCACGTCCTGACTTGTGAACAAGGTAAATTCCTTGTTCACATACCTGAGCCAAGATTAAATAAGTTCGTTCCTGAAGAATTGCGCCCGATTGGATGAAGATCTAATATATTATTAAAAGCTTACCAATGCTTACTTAACTATATTATTAGCACAATTAGAAAAGGCTCCAATAAGAATAGTCTTGAACCTTTAACAATATGTATACATCATCCATAATCCAATATCCTCAAAACCGATTCTTTTATAGATTACTCCAGCTGTTGGATTATCATAGAACAAACATAGTTCTTTTCCTTCATGTAATAGATCACTGCAAAGCTTGAGCATGCAGTTGGTTGCATATCCTTTTTTCTTATAGTTTTCTAGCGTAGCTACACCAACAACCATTGCTGATAAGGAATTTTCTGCTGTAGTTGATGCTGTTGATACCATTTTTCCTTCTTCCATAATAAAAAATGAACGTGAAGTTCCATTTTCTATTCCTCGACGTTTTCTCTCTACTGTAATTGTTGAATCACTAAATTCTGGAATTGAGTTTAGTAATTCAACAAGTGCTTCAGCATCGTGTGGAAATGCTTGTTGTACATTCGAAAAATCAATATTATTTTTACTAATATTTAACCTAGTACACTTAGCATAATATAATTGTCTTTTTCTTTTAAGGTGCTTATCCAAGTATGGCTCAATTTTTTCAGTGATATCTTTTAGTCCAGACATCATCTTAAAAGCAGAGTCATTAGACATAATCTCAGCAAATCCTTCGGCATTAAATGATTCTACTGCAAAAGGAATATAGTTTTCCTCGTATTTTAATAAAACAGCAATTAATTCTCCACTTTCGTTAAACTCTCCCCAAAGCTTTTGGAATTCTTGTTCATATCCATAAGCCTCAATGTCACCAATAATAAATAAGTTTTCAGCAGCCTTGGTTTTTAACAAATTAAAACAAACCTCGTGATCACTTTTATCTAGTTTTCTTATCATCATTCTCTCTCCTCATTGTAAAAATTTCCCCGTAAAATAATCTCATTATTTTACAATTAAAAAACCTTATCGAGAAGGAGTTTTTTACGGAAAATTCCTATAATTCTCGCGAAATTGCGCCCTTTAGTTAAATAAAGCAATTGATTATTTGGATAACTTATAACCGTCATGTATAGCTTCCCAATCAAGGGGCCTAGCCATACTATTTTCAATGTTCTCTAATGGTTTAAAGCCATATTTTGCATAAAGGGAATGAGCATCTTTAGTACCAAGGTGAAAGCTCGTGCCTTTCAAATTTGGATGTTCGGTGATTACACTCATTAACCATTTACTAAGTCCTTGGCCTCTATAATTGGGAAGAATGAAGACATCACCTAGCCAAGAAAATCTAACAAGATCGGATACAACTCTTGCAAAGCCAACTTGTTTAGGAGAACCAATGGTTGGATTTCCTTCATAAATACCATAACAAATAATAGAGTTATCAATGGATGCTATAACTAATTCTTTCGAAATGCCTTTAAGCCAATAAGACTCATTGCTAAGGAATTTGTATATTACTTCTATATCTAAAAGGCTTTTGTCAGTACTTATGTAAAAACCATTTTTACTTATCAACTCTGCTTGTCTATTCTCTATCATTTCTTTTCCCCCATTATAAATAATGTATAAAAACAATTATACTATAAATGGATTTTATTCCAATTTTTCGACTATTAGATTATTCACTAAACTGCAAGAAAGTGTCCCTGAAGCTAACTTCAAATTCTCTTTCTTAAATCCCTGTTAATCTGTAACAAAATTGCCCTTAACTGAAAAACGAGCGCTTATCCTTGTTCCAGGATAGCGCCCTAAAATGGAATAACTAAAAGAT
>NZ_JBALNX010000117.1:0-11379 GCF_036962035.1 Bacillus sp. JJ1773 | reverse complement strand
GTATAGTATATTAATGGAAATTAGAGGTGAGTATAATGGGTTCTTATAAGATTATTATGTCGTTCTCACAATTACATCATCATATCAAGTAGCCTTGCTATTCGATTTTAATAATCGTCAATAGGAAGGCTATTTATCATTAAAACCGTATTTGATTAAGTTCAACACTTAAATCAGGTGCGGTTTTTTTATTTATTAAAAAAATTTGGAGGTTAATGAATATGAAGAAAATGGATTATCAAAATGTGAAGGGTACACAAGATTATTTACCTAATGATGAAGTAGTACGAAGAAATATTAGAAGAACTTTAGAAGACGTATTTATCCAATACGGATGTAAACCCCTCGAAACACCTATATTAAATTACACGGAATTGCTCGCTTCAAAATATGGTGGAGGTGCTGAAATATTAGAAGAAATGTACACATTAACGGATAGAGGAGAAAGGGATTTAGCTTTAAGATACGACCTTACTATTCCCTTTGCAAAAGTTGTTGCTATGAACCCAACATTGAGGATGCCTTTTAAGAGATATGAAATTGGTAAAGTATTCAGAGATGGTCCAATCAAATCGGGACGTTTTCGTGAATTTACTCAATGTGATGTTGATATTGTGGGAGTGGAATCACAAATTGCTGAAGCAGAATTAATGGTTATGGCATTAGTTGTATTCCGTAAACTCGGGTTAAAGGTAATGATTCAATATAACAATCGGAAATTATTAACGGGTATGTTAGAAGTGTTTAATACAGAGGAGGACAAAATAAATAAAGTTGTTTTAATCCTTGATAAACTTGAAAAAGTAGGATTAGAAACGGTAACATCAGAGCTGACTGAACAAGGTCTTTCACCTTCCACTGTCCAATCCATTAAACAGTTTTTGAACGATAAAAATAATAAAAGTTATAGCTACTTTGAGCCTTTTGCAAAACAAAATAAACAAGTTGAACAAGGATTAGAAGAATTGAAAGAACTGGAAACCTATTTTGCATTCCTAGGTGTTAATGGTAAATGTGTATTTAATCCGTTCTTAGCAAGAGGATTAGAGATATATACTGGCACTATTTATGAAGTTTTTTTAACAGACAAAACCATCAAGTCAAGCATTGGCAGTGGTGGTAGATACGACAATGCAATTGGTGGACTCATTGGTACAAATGAGAAATTCTCTACGGTTGGAATATCATTTGGTTTAGATGTCATTTATACCGCTATACAATTATCGAAGGATAGCACGCTAGAAGAATGGAATGTCGATTTTTACATTATACCAATGAATACTCAAAAAGAATCATTATTAGCAGCAAGTTATTTAAGAGAAAAAGGGTATACGGTGGAATTGGAAATGGGGAACAAGAAGTTAGGTAAAGCCTTAGATAAAGCAAATAAAGAGAAAGTACGTAACGTTATCATAATTGGAGAGGAAGAAGTAAAAAATAATCAATTTAAAATCAAAGATATGTTAACTGGTGAAGAAAAAACTGAAGGTTTCCTTTTTAATAAATAACTTTTCTTATTGAACAATAGCGTTAGTTAAAGCAGAATCAAATTATTTTAGGGTTGGTTCCATATTATAATTATTCAATAAAGCCAGCCAATAGAAGTTTCAGTGATTTCAGCAAAACGGGATCATTGTCCCAACCAGCCTGAAACATGCTTATACAAGTAGGGAGTGAACAGTTTTGCTGACGGGATCAAATCCCACGGGCGCTATGTTCTATTCCGACTACCGCTATAATAAAACCAAATAAAAAAGTTCAACCAGTAAAAACTGGCTAAACTTACAATACGATCGGGCGCGATTGTTGAATAAGAAGGGCATTACATATTTTATATGACTAATATGTAATGCCCTTTAATTTATCTATTTTATAAAATTTAGGTCTTGATAAAAAAATTTGCTTGTTTTACTTTCTTGATCTTGGTATAAGTACTCAGAAAATTGAAATGTGGCATCAATCAGTCGATGGCGGTCATGACGATTTAATTGAGTTTATGGATTGGCCAGTTACATAAACCTATATCGAAACTATTGGACAACACTTTGGAATTAAAACATCATATCAGTGGCGTGAGGGTGGAATTTATCACGAACTTATGAGAAAGGATAGTCTTACTGATGACGTTTATTACTGTGATAACGGAGAAATATTTAAGCTACCTGCAAGGAACGGTAAAAAAGTACAAGGCATAAAATGGCTTGCAATGAGTCCTGATTTAAAAGTTAGATGGTGTTCACCATATGTGAAAATTGATGTCTTTTGTAGGGTATTAAAAAATCATCCACGATATAAAGATAAAAAGATTCTTGTAATTACTGGTGAACGAAGAGAAGAGTCTCCTAACAGAGCAATGTATTTCGAAACTGAAATACATGCCTGTAATAGCAATATAAGAATTGTACACGCTTGGCGGCCAGTGATTGATTGGTCAGAACAGAGGATTTGGGACGAATATGAGAAAAGAAGATTTCTTCCACATCCAGCGTACTTGCTTGGCTGGAACCGTACTAGTTGTTTTGGCTGTATTTTCTCAACATCTGACCTATGGGCAATGATGCGAGAAATAGCACCTGAAAGTTTCAATAAGCTAGTGCAGAAAGAAAATGAGTTAAACCATACCATTGATACAAATCGCTTATCTCTTGAGCAAAAAACTAATTTTAGTTCAATTGACCGATTACCGAAAGACAAACGATTGAGTAAATGGGTAACACTTGCATTAAGTAGAAATTTTAATAATGAAGACTTAATTATGGATAAATGGGAAATACCAGCGGCAGCTTTAATAGGTTCAACCGGTGGACCCGTTTAATCCCATTTCGAATAACCGTCTAACCATTTAGGGGAACATTGATTTATTTAAACTTAGATAACTAAAGAGTAATTATGCAAAGACAGGATGGATAACCCACCCTGTCTTTTTTTATATCATACTGGGGAAAATAAAAAAATGACCAATTTTTTTAATGATGGAAAAAATGCTTTTCTCAACATCATATCTGGATGACGAGATTAAATGTTTAAAGGCCGCAATACCACCACATATCCTAGCTACCTTTGCTATGCGGAGAAATGAAAAGGAAGATAAACTGCTTCAACATAACCTTTTAGACCGAATTGGGTATAAGGTTGAATCGCTGTATATTGATTGTGGATCTTTTACATTTAAAGATACTGATTATGGATTACAGGAAATGATCGACACTTATTAAGAAATGAGAGAAGAAGATGGATACACATTTGATATTCATGATGAACAAGAATTGGTGATGTTTTCTCATTGGTGGTTCCGTCAATTTGATGCAAGGGTTTTTTTAAAAAAAAGATTTGTGTAGATATAATTACCAGTAGAATTACAGTTTTATATACCTTAATATAATAGAGTGCTTCATGAGACCTAAAAATATACCACACTGGAGGTTTTGAAATGAAAAAGAGTATCATTGCTAGTGTAGTAGCTTTGGGAGTGCTAGGAGGTGCAACAGTTCCAGCCAATGCAATGACTATGTTTAAAGAACCGCCGTTCGAATCTTACAAAGTATACAAAGGAGATTCTTTTTCGCTCATTGCAAAGCGTTACGGACTGGATTATAAGAAACTAATGGAACTTAACCCAACAGTTGACCCAATGAATATGCAAGTGGGTTCTGTTATTAGGTTAATGCCTGAGAAAACAGCGAACCAAGAAGAAGTCATTACGAACAAGATTATCAATACAGGTTTATCCTTAATAGGAAAGGCTGAATACGCTGATCTAGGTAAAGTAGACTATGCCTCCCTTAAATTCCGTTGTGCTTCGTTCCTTGATTATATTTTCAAACAAAACGGAATTGACTTAGGTACAGCAAATGAAGATGATATGTATGAAATGGGAACACCCGTTGAAAGGAAAAACCTAAAACGTGGGGATTTAGTTTTCTTTGACGGTAACCATAACGGACTAATTGAACATGTAGGAATTTATATTGGAGATAATAAATTACTTCATATGGCGAACAACAAATTAGACGTTGTTGTTAGTGACATGAATGGAAGCTATTATAAAGAGGCTTATTATGGGGCAAAAAGAGTTATACCTAGTTTGCTTCCTTAAACTACACCAGCAAACCAAGACAGGCGGTTTTCCCCTGTCTTTTTTGTATATATTTTCTTTGCCATTTACAACCCCATCCAATAACAGCCTATGCCCCGATAAATAAAAGAGCTAGGCTGAAGATACTACAGTTGTAAATATAGATGTTCTCCTTAAGGATTTAGAAAATGAACTTAAAAATAATTGAAGTAACGGCTGTATTAGAAATATAATTTAGAATCCATTTTGCTTTTCGTATTTTTCCTCCACAATCGGGACATTTAATGGAATAAGACTCTTAAACAAAACGGGATATTCATGTGAGATTTTGAAGAAATGCACTTAAACTGATTTGTTCAATAAGGAGATGCTCCGCTTCCTATACAGAGCAGGAGAATTGACCCCAGCTATTTAAGCAAGATCGTCTCCCCAAATTCATCAAATGCGTGCTTAAAGTCAAATGCAAAAGGATCTGTTCCATGTTGAATATAAAAGTCGTATCTCTTGAAAGCCTCCTTCCATGAAACATCCGTTACCTTCTCAGTCCACCACACCACATAATTAGGTTGTCTCTCTTGAAGAGGTCCAAACCACTTGTTCCTGTCCCGTAAAGCTTGCTTATGTTGACCTGAATAGGTAAAACGATATAAACATTGAAGGCTTTTCCATACTGTTAGTGTGAGAATGGGGGAACCCTCTCCTTTGATTGCTTTCTCAGGGAAAAGTACTCTATTAGGTGAAAATTCCTTTATTAGATGCCCAGTTTTAGCAGCCTGTCGAATTATTTCATTTCCCACTTCAAAAAACTCACGAGAGGCAGGATGTTCATTTGGATGTTTTAACCTACCAACTGTATAAATCGCAACAAAAGCCAAAATTACCCCTCCAATTACACTATTTACCTACATATATTCTAGAATGACTGGACTAATTCCTAGTTGAACTATATAACTATTAATTGTGGTGGTAGATCAGATGCTTTTCTTTGTTGAACCTTTATTTAGTAGAAAAATACTCTTTTTAAACACCAGATTTAAAAAATGAGTTGCAAAAATGGATAATTATAAAGAACTTAGAAAATTTGTAGGACAAAGTCCTTTTATACTACCAGGTTGGGTTGTTATCAAAATGATTCTAGTATTGGGTCCAAATCCTAGTTATTCCATTAAAGAGCGCTCTACCTGAATAAGAACAACAAAAGAATGCAAAACCAGTTGTGTAAATTTATGAGTTGTAAAATAGTAGCTTGCATGTCTTCTTGCAAATACTTGTGAAAAATGTTAATCTAAATATGAATTATTTTTGTTCGGTGTAAAGGATAGTTTTAGTAAAACTTTTCGTCTTGATGATCACTGAGAGCAAGGATAGTAACACAATGTGTGTTTTTCACACTAGGAGGCAACATAAATGGAAAATGGTAAAGTAAAATGGTTTAACAGCGAAAAAGGCTTCGGATTCATCGAGCGTGAAGGTGGAGAAGACGTATTCGTACATTTCTCAGCTATTCAAGGCGAAGGTTTCAAAACTTTAGAAGAAGGTCAAGCTGTGACTTTCGATGTTGAGCAAGGTCAACGTGGAGCTCAAGCAGCTAACGTGCGTAAAGCTTAATAATAAAACCAAACTCAAGCAGGCTCTTTATAGAGTCTGTTTTTTATTTATCTTATAAGCAAAGAACCCCACTCACGAATGAGTAGGGCACATATAAAACAGTAAATCAAATGGTAAACAAAGTGTATCACATAATCACAAATTCTCCTACATTTAAATAAACAATTTAAATCTTTTTGTAGAGAGGCCTAAAATACCACTCCTTTTTTGGTAATTCAAACAGGTGCTTATGTTGGATTAAGCAATGATATTCAACAAATGGGTGCGATTCTGTAGCAAGAATTACGCTCTTTCGTTGTGTTAAGGGCCATTAATGGAGGAAGAATATACAGAAAAAGTGACTGGAAGGATGTTATTTATTGCAATATGCTTGGTTAATAACCGAGTAAAATGACCAAAACTAACCAGATAGGTAACTTAACCTAGAATAATTATGGAGTGATTTTATGAGTAAAGCTAAAGGAAAAGGTGGAACTGGGAGAGGAACAGACAAGAAGGGTTGGAATCGTTGGCAAGCTAGTGCAAACAAAAAAAAGAGTGCAAAACCTTATGTTAGTAAAGGTACAAAAAAAACAAATGTTGAAAATGACCCCACGAGCAAAAGTTAAACTAAGTTATCCGAAATATAGCGAATGCTGAAATAAATACAATTATTTATTTACCCAACGTGTGCGAGCTCCTTTATAGGAGTTCGCTTTTTTCTTTTTATGCTGGGTAAGGTCAGTTTAATATAAGTAACAATTTACTTTTCTGGGTTTTTCTTAAAAATAAACGGTTCTTTTAATGTGAAATCGCTCTTTTAAAAAGCCCCTTAAATTTCTCCCTATCTTCTGATGTAAATGGTTTTGGCCCCTTTGTACGCATTCCGCTTTTTCGAGCCATTGCGCTCAAATAACGTGTTTGTAATAATTGGTCAATGTTTTCATTTGTATAGGTAGACCCATTATGGTGAAGTACCACACACCCTTTTGCTAACCCTAGCGAAGCAAGACCATAATCTTGCGTAACGATTATATCTCCTTTTTCTACTAACTTTATAATCCGATAATCAGCAGCATCTGCTCCAGAATCAACATAAATGGTTTCCACTCCTGATGGTTGTTCCGCATTAGAAAAATGAGAATAGCTAGTAACAAGGATAACAGGTATTTCAGCACTCGTACCTTCAGAGATAATGATATCTTTTACCGGACAAGCATCTGCATCAACATAAATTTTCATCTTTACCTCTCCCCGTAAGTAAGTTTGAGTTGATGATAGTGGCAAATTTCGTCTTTGTCAAACGATAAAGATGGTTTACCTAAAATCATTAAATAACAAAAGAAAGATCTTTTTTTCATTGGAGAAACCCTCTTACAGAAAATAAGGATATTGGCCCTTCTAAGAACAAGTTATTTGCTGTTATGATTTTCGAAAATTGGATTTGTTTGTAAATCATGAAAGGTAGGATATAGCAAAGATGAATTTAAAAAAGATTTTCAAGTCTTTAGTTCTAGCATTCTTTCCTGCGGCCTCAACCGATCATCCCAAGTCCATTCGCTCCCCGGGGACAGGTGTCACAGTGATCGGGGTCCTGATGGCTCTTTGGTGCATCGCGTTTGCGGTGGTCAATATCGTTTTCGAGGTCACTGACCATTTCGCCGGGGGTCCACTTGCCGAGTACACGGCCGGCATCACGGTGATGAACTGGCTTGTTGTTGGCTTTAAGTCATTGGGCGCGGCTGTGGCGTTGTTGTCGGTTGCGAACATCCCGAAACTTCACCTACCGGCACTCATGACCGTGTTGGTGTGGGGAGCTTTCGCCACGCTCGGCTTATATGCCCTGGGCAGCGTGACGCAGGCGCTGGGTATGATCTTTGGGTTTATGGGCACTGCCGAACAAATCGATCTGGCAGGCATCGGCTACGTATTTATGTTCCTGTTGGCCGCGGCAGGCTATGGTTTCCTGGCCGTCTCCTACTCGCGGCGATACGGCACACGAAGAGGCTATGCTGTCCTCGGGGTGGTCGGCGCACCTGTGGTACTTGGTTTGATCCTGATAGTGGTCCCAATGCTACTGGTTGCCTTCGGATTCATGCCTGCATACTGATGACCATTTCGCTGACAGTAAAGATGGAGCATCATTATTGATCATCATTTCCACGGTGATCCCTTCTGCTTCTTCCAATTCTTGCGCCACCTCAACGTTCATCCCACATTTTGCGCCTGTTTAGGTATGTTTATAATTTTTTGGCAGGAATTCGACTCCCACTATCAAAGTTTAGATGAATCCAAGCAATGCGGTGATTCCTTTGACTCTATTAAAAGATGAAATCCCAGATATTTATTCGATTCGTATCGGATCGAACCATGTTAGAATAATCGTTAGTATTGGATATCATAGACAATATTCGAGAGGAATGGAAATACTTCACAACTTTTTAAGCAATCGGGCGCGATTGTGGAAGAACGAAGTGTCATTTCACACTAGTATTACATTGAAGCAATCAAACGGGTTATTTAGAAAGCTAATATGAATTTGCAACGAGAAGATTATCATGATAATGTGATTTATGGGTTAGATTCCTATTAACCCACCGAAAGGAGTTATTTCCATGATTATTCAATTCATTCGTTATAGATTGTAACAGGTATAGACTATTTTCAGATCCTATTCATATTTTTTTGCAAAATATGAGGAGGGTTTATTTGTCTAGGCCTTTTTCATTTATCTAAAAACGAATGAATGAGGTGACTTCTTTGTTTAAAATGAATAAAAGATTGAAGAGTGCGGAGTATATAAGTAACTTTGAATCCATTTTTAAGTGTCCTATTTGTCATTCAACAATGATGGTTTTTGAGTTTAAAAGTTTAATCTGCTCAAATAACCATACATTTGATTTTACCAAGCAAGGATATATCAACTTGACGACTCACCAGGTAAAAACTAAGTACAGCAAGGATCTTTTCGAAGCACGAAGAAAACTTATTATAGAGGATGGATTTTTCAAACCACTCAGCCAAGCAATTGCTGAAATTATAAATAAGCATACTATTAAAAAAGGAGAAATATCATTAATTGATATGGGATGCGGAGAGGGTTCACACCTATCCTCTATTTGCGATATTGTTAGTTCTGAATATAATAAAACAATTAAAGGAGTAGGAATTGACCTTTCTAAAGAAGGCATATTGGTAGCTGCCAAGAACTACACCAATAAGATTTGGGCTGTTGCTGACCTTGCCAATACACCATTCAAGGATAAGCAATTTGATGTTATACTGAACATCTTGTCGCCTTCAAATTATGCAGAATTTAACAGACTGACAAAAGCTGATGGTCTAGTAGTTAAAGTTGTTCCCCAATGTGGCTATTTAAAAGAATTTAGAGAAGTTATATTCGATGAACCCAAAAAACAATCTTATACTAATGTTAATACTGTTGAACGATTTAATATGAATTTCAAATTAGTAGATAGTTCAAGACTATGTTATACTGTGACACTTAATAATCCATCAATTCAAACACTCGTTCAAATGACTCCTTTATCATGGGCGGCCACGGAGAGTCAAGCTAAATTATTCTTAGAAGCAAATTCAGCTCAAATAACCGTTGATTTGGAAATATTAATTGGTAAGAAATATTAAATTTTGAGAAGAGAGTAGCCTTGCAGTTTGGACTGCTCTTATCACTTCTATACAGCAAGCGGGCACAATTCTTAAAATAGAATTGTGCCTTCTTTAGCTATAAGGCCAGATTGAAGAGTAAAGAAGTTTTTTAATATGGATCTTCACCAAAACCTATGGTTGACGCATGACTTACTTGCATTCGGTCAAAATGCGATTTTCGTATACCATAAAGTAGATACTTCAGCTTACGAATTAGACTTGATAAAGATAAATGCTTATAAAAATCAATGCACAACATGCTACACTATAACTATGAAATTCCACGATCAATAACA
Source organism: Bacillus sp. JJ1773 (assembly GCF_036962035.1). Taxonomy (NCBI): domain Bacteria; kingdom Bacillati; phylum Bacillota; class Bacilli; order Caryophanales; family Bacillaceae; genus Bacillus; species Bacillus sp. JJ1773. The sequence continues at coordinate 1,752 of NZ_JBALNX010000117.1, read as the reverse complement.
AAATAACAAGTCAGTAAGGAGAAACACATGCTAACGATTTTACAAGAAGAACAATTTGAAAACCTTTATCAATTAATTGAAGATTCTTTCCCTATAGATGAATATAGGCCCTACCAAACACAACGTGCATTACTTTCTCATCCTCACTATCAAATATACGTTTATGAAAAAGATAATAAGCTTGCTGCTTTTTTTGCCACTTGGGAAGGACCCGATTTTATCTTCCTAGAGCATTTTGCCGTTAAAGCAAGCTTTCGCAATGGTGGCTTAGGGTCGAAACTACTCCAAGCATTTCTTAAGCAGCAGGCAAAACCTATCGTCCTTGAAATCGAACCACCTGAGGGGGAAATCGAAAAAAGGCGAGCTGGTTTTTATGAACGAAATGGCTTTAGCCTTAGTCAGTGGGGCTATGTTCAACCAGCACTTGCAAAAGGGCAAAGCCCGGTTTCAGTTGTATTAATGTCTTACCCGAAACCATTACAAGAACAAGCATATCAATCCTTTAAAAACTGGGTATTTAAACACGTCTATTCATAATATTGGATTTTTTTGTTGTGAATTTGCGATTTCCAAGCGTTACCTTATACAAAAAGCATGAATTAAAGTGAGTGCAGGTCGCAATTTTTAACGCATTACCCCATCAGTTGCTGCAATTAATGATTCAAGTTGTTTAATACAGATCATCTTCTTATTAGTAGCAATGGTCAAGTACGATCTTCCATTAATGGAGCAAAGAAAAATCCTAATTTCTTAGCATTAAATTAAGAAATTAGGATTTTTAAAATTGAAATTCCCTTAACGTTGTAATACCCGTTTCCTGACGCTAGCCCACTGTCTACTTGACAGGGGTATATCCAAATCCCTAACCTTATTAAAGTAAAGTTTTTTGCTGCCTATTTTTAATTACCTGTATCATAATTTTTGTAACGTAATGTTCCTTTTGGTTCTTTACAACTGTATCATAAATATACTCTTCAAAAACATAATCTCCTAAGGCTAAATCTAAACGTTCCATCTCTGAAATAAGACTCTTATAGGTATTATGTATTGTTTTATCATCTCCAATATGATACCCAATGAGAAAATCACCCTTTACAGCCTGGAAATACGGATATCCTTCCTTGGGATGTGGTTGCTCAATGTATAAATAGCTATACTTAGAGAATTCTCCCTTTAAAACTTGCTCCCGTTTCGTTATACCACCTATAGGATAACCTGTATCAAGCTGTAATTCGTTCAATTCACCAATAAACTCTGAAATAACCTCTACAAATTCCTCATTGGTAATACTTTCAATGTTTCTGCTTAAATAAAGTGTGGCTTCTGGTAAATGTTCAAGCGTAATTTGATGAAAGTCAAGGTGTGAGGCCTCCTCCATTAATGTTATTTTTGTTTCGATAAGTTTTTCCTTCATTTGAATTTCCTGCCGCTTTTTCATAATCTCTTCTTTCTTTTGATACATTAAAGTTAAAAAACTTTCAGGAGATTTATTTTGCGTGTATTGTTGAATATCATTTAGTGACATACCAAGATCTTTTAATAAATCTATAACAAAGAATAACTCTATTTGGTTGATTGAATAAAAACGATAGCCTTTTTCATTTTTAAATACTGGAGACAGAAGACCTATTTGATCGTAGTAAAAGAGTGTTTGTTTGTTAACCTTGCAAAGCTTTGCGAATTCACCTGTAGTTAAATATTTCATATTTTTTTTATTCATAATTTACATCACCACCCTTGACTATATAGTTA
>NZ_JBALNX010000116.1:0-8090 GCF_036962035.1 Bacillus sp. JJ1773 | reverse complement strand
CTATGTAACCATACAAAATAGAAAATTTGTATAGGAAAATTATTTTCTTCAACTATATGGCTTTTATCCTTCTTAACGGTAAATATGATATAATAAAAAATGTCCAATCCCATATATACCAAGGGTTTAGACATTTTTATCACCAAGTTTATTTAAGCGTTAATTTGTATTAAAGGAAAAATATACGCTATCACTACTTTAATTTCCAAATTTGCTCTAACAATCCTTCTCTTTCAAGAATTTCAGCCTGCCTCTCACCTAAAAGATCATAATGTGAATAGCCATCCTTCCGTTGATGAATCCATTCAGCTCTCAATCCATACTTCTTTCCCCATTTAACTAGTTTTCCCATATCATTACATCCAACTTTGGTGACGGTTGTACAGTCTGGAAAGCGATCATCTAGCCAATAATGGGTTAAAAAAGCGATGTCTCCCAGATCGATTTTTCTTTTCCATTCGTCCAGTTCTTCCTTTTTTATGCCAAATGCCAAAGATGCATCTCTCCTCTTTAATATTGATAATTTAGAAGGAAATTTCACACATTAACAGATTGCTTTTTTGCCTTTTCATAGGCCTCGTGCCAAATTGGATAATGTTTCTTAACAGAAATTGGACGAAATGATTCCTTTTTGACACAAACATGCTTGGAAATGCCTGTAACAGCAAGTTCTCCTTCTTCTGTATATATTTCGTAGCCATAGCTGACCCGCAAGCCATCATACTCCTCAATCCACGTTTTTATTATTGCGTTTTCACCATAATGCAGCGGCTTCTTATAGGATGCTTGTATATCTAGGACAGGCGAAATAATCCCATCCTTCTCCATCTCTGCATAATTAAAACCTAAATCCTTAATGAGCTGGGTTCGGCCTAATTCCATCCAAATTAAATAGTTAGCATGGTAAACAACACCCATTTGATCCGTTTCAGCGTATCTTACTTCGATTTCCCTTGTTGATACTAACATGTTTATTCCCCATTTCCCATTCTTTTGAGAGCTGTTTCAAAATCTACTTTTTCTAGATAGGATACATTTTGTAACAGCGTATCCTTATCGTCTCCAGCAAGAATCCTCATTGCTTGGGATTGAATTGTTTCATCCGTTAGATTTGTTGCAAATCGTCCATTACCGTTTATGGATATTCCCTTAAGTTCCCCTTTAAGATACTCAATCGCACTTCCTGTTAATTCGTATTGAAATTGTGAAGCATAATTGATAATAATTTGGAGCAGCTCTTCCGCAGTGTAATCATTAAAATAGAGAAACTTTTTAAATCTTGATTTCAACCCCGGATTACTTTGCAGCAAGGCCTCCATTTCGTTCGGATAACCTGCTAGTATGACAACTAAGTTCTCATTATGCTTTGTCATTTCATCAACTAGAGTATCAATGACTTCCTTGCCAAAGTCACCTTGAACTCCAGATAATAAGGAATAGGCTTCATCGATAAAGAGGACTCCGCCAAGTGCTTCTTTCAATTTCTTTTTCGTTTTAATCGCAGTTTGTCCGACATATCCAGCGACAAAATCTGCTCGGCTTGCAACAATTAAATGCCCTCTTTTTAAAAATCCGCATTCCTTTAAAAGCTCTGCATAAATTTTGGCAACGGTAGTCTTTCCTGTTCCCGGGTTTCCAATAAAAACTGAATGAAGCTGGATTGGTACGAATGGAAGTCCCTTTTCTCTTCTAATTTGCTGCATCCTTACAAATGATGTTAACATATTCACTTCGTCTTTTACCGTTTGAAGACCGATTAAATTCATTAATTGTTTTTTAGGATTTATTGGCGCATCGCATGCAGTCATTTCAAAATCCGTTTTATCGAGCAGTGAATAATCTAATATGGAATTGTCACCATCATCAATATGAGCACCTTTATTAAAAATAGCATCTAAGACAATGTTTTTTACAGCCCGGGCATTTCCAAACGTATCATCTACCCTTTCCATTTCAATCCTTTTTTCAAGCTCCTGTTTTGCCTCAGCAGTCAGAACATAGTCATTATCTAAAGCAAGTTTATCGGCAATCTGAATGAGCTCATCATTTGAATAGTCAGGCAGATGGATAAAATTCGATTGGGGAAAACGACTTCTTAACCCAGGATTTGCATCAAGGAACTGACGCATCTCATCTGGGTATCCGGCCATAATAACAGCAAATTTCCCGCCATATTCTTGGCCTGTCATTAATGACACGAGGGTATCAATGACCGTTTGCCCATAATCATTGCTTGATTGTCCTTCTCTTCTTAAACTATAAGCCTCATCAATAAATAATACTCCTCCAAGTGCTTTTTGGACTGCAGCCCGTACGTTTTCTTCCGTTTGCCCAACAAAAGCGCCGACTAGCTGTGAACGATCGACTTCTACTACAGCTTCTTTAGATAATGAACCAAGGTGATAATAAATTTTTGCCAGTAACCTTGCTAATGTCGATTTCCCAGTTCCCGGGTTTCCTGTCAAAATCATATGCATGCTTAATTCATCTTTTAATTGAAAACCAAGTGCTTTTCTATCCTTCTGATACTTTAAATATCGGTAAAAATCTCTTACTCGCCCTTTAACATGTTCTAATCCGATCAATTTCTTCAATTCTTCCAGTGGGTTTGCTGCAGTTTCAACTTCTAATGATTCCTCTTTAAATAGCAATTCCCAGCTCTTCTTAATCTCTTCAATCCGGTCTAAAGTTTCTCTCATTTCAGCGTAATACGAAGAGTGATAAAAGACTCCCACAACGGATTGTATGTATTCTTCACTTGCTTTAAGAAGCTTTAATGTCTCCTCCTCAGCCGTATCTAACAGTTCATTCATGCTTGAATATAATTCGATCAAATGGTTATCCGTCAGTTTATCTTGAGTTTTGGTAAGTTGCTCCCGCTCCTCTTCAGCTTGATCTAAAAACATCCTACATTGTTCTTGAATCTGATTAACGGTTTGCAATTTCGCTTGTTTATTATCTGTTTCTCGAAGCGGAGGAAACGACAAAATATCTAATAAAACTTCTTTGTTTTTCCAATTCATTTGTTCGATGATCTCAGCCGTTTTAGAATGATGTGGATTTAAGCTATATGCTTTTTGTATCCACGCAAGACCAAGAGTATCTTCCTTTGCTTTTGCTAGTCTTGAACGACCGGCGAGCGATAGTAATTCTGAAACCAGTTCCCAATTTTCATTCTGATTTAACGTTTTGATGAAGGCTAATATTGCAGCTTCATTTTCAATATAACCATTATGCTGAAACTCCAATTCCCAATTCCTTATTTGACTGTTCATATACTTGTTCTGTCTTTGTTTTTCCATCTGCATCACTTCTTCTTTTATAGTCCACAACTATCATATCATACTTAATGAAAGGGAAAAAAATTTGAATTAAAAGAAGACCTGATCTTTCGGATCAGGTCTTCTAAATGTAGCTAATTTATTTATAACCATTTTGCCGTGCCTGGCTTTCATCTTGAATTTCCGCGCGCATTGCTTCAATACTTTCCTTACGGCGCTCATTTTTAGCGGCAATTTTTGCACGCTCTTCTCCATCAGCGAACTGCATCGTTTCTTCAGCATCATTCATATTTTCAATTGTGTTTTCAACCATCGTATTTAGTTTTTCAACATTGTCACTGCGATCATCTGGTTTAGGTTTACTTTCATAAGCCATAAATAAATAACCTCCTATTGAAGATGTACTGATACAAAGTTAGTATGTCGTTTCAAAGGAAAGCTATTCACCTTTTGTTTGTATTACTTGGGGAACTCCGCCAGTATTGCTTTGCATTTTTTTCCCCTTATTTCCACCAAAGCTGCGCGATTTTGTCCCAATATGATTAGGATTATATTGCACAGATTCTCGTTTCGGATTACTCATAAGAATCCCTCCTTATTAAAAGTATGTCCAGTAGAGGAGGGGGGCATTTATGGTAAAGAATGTTATTCCGCTTTATTTAATCGCTTTTCTTCTAATCGCTCTTCAATTTTTTCCATTGCTGCCTGATCTTTTAATATTTGTCGCTTATTTTCTGAAACAAGTTCGGCGAATGAGCGTTTTCGTGGTTTTCTCATTTTTATGTCACCTTCCTTTAAACCTATATTAACTTTTATTATGGTCAATAACCGTTTTAATTATTACAAATTTTCGAAAATTTTATTTTACAAAAGAAAAACATCAGCATAAGCTGATGAATTCTTATTTTGTATATTCTCTCATCATGTCAATTGTCATTGCACTTAAATGCTTATGTGTAATAATCCCTTTTTCATTAATAAAGAAAGTCGTTGGAATGGTTAAGATTTTATATGCAGTATTTACCTCATCTTTATCATCGAGAAGAATAGGAAAATGAATATCCATCTGCTTGGCAAACCCAGCAACATCATACTCAGGATCAATATTAACAGCCAGTATAATTATTTTATCACCGACTTCTTCGTGAAACTTTTGCATTGCAGGCATTTCCGCTTTACATGGAGGACACCATGTTGCCCAAAAATTTAAGATCACCTTTTTCCCTCTATAATAGGAAAGCCTTACTGTTTCGCCATCTAAGTTTTTTAATTCAAAATCAGGTGCTTTTAATCCAACCTTTAGCCCTGGAAGGTTCTCCGTTTTCGGTTCTTCCTTATCCATCGCGTGAACAATTGCTGCTGCCATCAAGCCAAAAATAATACTTGCTGCTACGATCTTTTTAATCATTTGCTGTTCAACACCCTTATTATCTATTTAATCGTATTGTAACCTAGACAAGCAGAAAAAATAAGGTTCTGAACAGCCAAAAAGCAACGAAAAATGTGACAATTCCATAAACAATATGCGTAAACCAGTTCTTAAGCGGCCAGCTTCCTTTTCGATATTTTGTATAAAAATAAATAACTGCGATTAATAGGCCGAGCAGTTTGCCCTTTGTTCCGCCAGTTGAATAAAGAATGGATAATGGCTTTTCTATAATAACCGTTGGCTGAAAAATAACGGAACTAAATTTATAAACGATAAATCCAATCAGAACAGCGTTTAAAAATGAACTTAAAAAGAGTTCCTGAAATGAACGATCCTCTTTTGACATGAATTTCATAAATAAATAAGCAGTCATACCGGCAAGAAAAAAAATAATCCATTCATATTTCAGCATAAAGGGGCCTAACATAATTGCACCCATCTCTTTCCTCCTAATCACATTTTCTTTCTATTAACATACAAGAGTCCTTTATGTTTGTAAAAATAAGTGCTTGAACAAAAAAACGCGTGAGGTTTCAACATTTGAAACCCCACGCGCTTTTTGTATACTAAATTAATTAGCTAATTTTTCACGTAGAACCATTTGTAAAATCCCGCCATGACGGTAGTAATCGATTTCTACTTCTGAATCGAAACGAACAAGAACTTCAAATTCTTTCTTGTTGCCTTCTTCATCAGTTGCAGTTACCTTTACTAGATCACGTGGTCTTACATTTTCATCGATTTGAACATCGATTGTTTCTTTTCCTGTTAAACCAAGAGCTTCTGCACTATCACCATCTTTGAATTGAAGTGGAAGAACCCCCATCAATACAAGGTTAGAACGGTGAATACGCTCGTAGCTTTCAGCAATAACTGTCTTAATTCCAAGTAAATTTGTACCCTTTGCAGCCCAGTCACGTGAAGAGCCCATTCCATAATCTTTACCTGCTAGAACAACAAGACCAGTATCTTCTTCTTTGTACTTCATGCAAGCATCGTAAATGGACATCACTTCACCAGTTGGCCAGTGAGTAGTGAAACCGCCTTCTGTTCCTGGAGCAATTTGGTTACGGATACGAATATTAGCAAATGTTCCACGCATCATTACTTCATGGTTACCACGGCGAGAACCATAAGAGTTAAAGTCACGTACCTCTACTCCGTTTTCTAATAAATATTTACCAGCAGGTGTATTCTTGCCAATTGCACCAGCAGGAGAAATATGGTCAGTCGTAACAGAATCGCCAAACTTACCAACTACGCGAAGACTATTTAATGGCTTCACTTCATCCGGATCTGCCTTTAACCCTTCAAAGAAAGGAGGATTTTGGATATATGTTGATGTTTCATCGAAAGAATAAAGCGGCTCACTGCTTGTTTGGATTTTATTCCAAAGAGCATTGTCACCAAATACATTCTCATATTCTTTACGGAATAATTCTGGTGTTACCGTTTGCTTAACAACTTCATTTACCTCAGCAGTAGTTGGCCAAATATCTTTAAAGAACACGTCATTTCCATCTTTATCTTTTCCAATAGCATCCTTCTGAAGGTCAATATCCACTGTGCCAGCTAACGCATAAGCAACAACTAACGGTGGTGAAGCCAAGTAGTTAGCTTTTACTAATGGATGAATACGTCCTTCAAAGTTACGGTTACCAGAAAGAACTGATGTTACTAAAAGATCGCTTTCAGCGATAGCCTTTTCGATTTCTTCTTTAAGTGGTCCAGAGTTACCGATACAAGTAGTACAGCCATAACCAACAATGTTAAAACCTAATTGATCTAGATAAGGCTGAAGACCTGAATCACGAAGGTAACCAGTTACAACTTTAGAACCTGGTGCTAAAGAAGTCTTAACAAACTTTGGAACTTCCATGCCAAGTTCAACGGCTTTTTTCGCAACTAAACCAGCACCAACTAATACATATGGGTTAGAAGTATTTGTACAGCTCGTAATGGCAGCAATTGCAACAGCACCTGTTTTCATTTCTGTTGTATCGCCATTATTGAATTTAACTGTTACTTCCTTATCAATTTCCTTTCCATCTAAACCAAAGCCTTGGTTGCCTTGTGGAGCAGTTAATGCTTTGTTAAATTCCTGTTTCATCGCTGAAAGTGGAATTAAGTCCTGTGGACGCTTTGGACCAGAAAGGTTTGCTTCGATATCAGAAAGATTAATCTCTACAACATTTGTATAAACTGGCTCTAATGAAGGATCGAAGAATAATCCATTTTCTTTAGAGTATGTTTCTACTAATTTAATTTGTTCCTCAGAACGGCCAGTTAAGCGCATGTATTCAAGTGATTCCGCGTCAACTGGGAAGAATCCGCAAGTTGCACCATATTCAGGTGCCATGTTAGCAATTGTTGCGCGGTCAGCAAGCGGCAGTTCAGTGACGCCAGGACCAAAAAATTCAACAAATTTTCCGACAACACCATGTGCACGAAGAACTTGTGTTACTTTTAATGCTAAGTCAGTAGCCGTTGCGCCGTCTGGAAGTTCTCCAATTAGCTTCACACCTACAACTTCAGGTACAGGGAAATATGAAGGCTGTCCAAGCATTCCAGCTTCCGCTTCAATTCCTCCAACACCCCAGCCAAGAACACCAATACCGTTGATCATAGTTGTATGGGAATCAGTACCTACTAATGTGTCTGGGAATGCTTCGAATTCTCCATCTTCATTTTCAATTGCATGAACAACACTTGCAAGATACTCAAGGTTTACTTGGTGAACGATACCTGTAGCAGGCGGTACAGCACGGTAGTTATCGAACGCTTTTTGTGCCCAGCTTAGGAATTGATAACGCTCCGCATTTCTTTCAAATTCAAGCTTCATATTAGCATCTAATGCTTCAGGAGAACCGAATTGGTCAACTTGAACAGAGTGGTCAATAACAAGGTCAACTGGCTTAAGAGGGTTGATTTTATCTGGGTCTCCCCCCATGTCTGCCATAGCCTTGCGAAGAGATGCTAAATCTACAACCGCAGGAACTCCAGTAAAGTCTTGCAGGATTACACGTGAAGGTTTGAATGGTACGTCAACCTCTTTAACTTCATCCGTGCCCCATTTTGCTAAGTTTTCTACATGTTCTTGCGTAATAACACGACCGTCAAATTGACGAAGAACAGATTCTAATAATACTTTAATAGAGTACGGCAGATTTGCTACATTGCCGATACCAGCTTTTTCTAAAGCACCTAAATGATAATAATGATAACGCTTCCCGTCTAATTCAAATGACTTACGGGCATTAAATACATCATTTTTCACCATGGGTTTATCCCCCTTTTACATATTTAATCAAATATAAAGATTTAGAAATTTGTCGAATAGATGGGATTTTTGACCATCTACTCTTCTCAACAATAATCTT
>NZ_JBALNX010000115.1:0-1056 GCF_036962035.1 Bacillus sp. JJ1773 | reverse complement strand
AGTAGGACGTCGCTAGGCTTTAATAATTGGAGGATTAGCTCAGCTGGGAGAGCATCTGCCTTACAAGCAGAGGGTCGGCGGTTCGATCCCGTCATCCTCCACCATTAATATGCCGGCCTAGCTCAATTGGTAGAGCAACTGACTTGTAATCAGTAGGTTGGGGGTTCGAGTCCTCTGGCCGGCACCACGTAGTTTAGAGCCATTAGCTCAGTCGGTAGAGGATTTTAAAAGATTACAGCTCCGAAGCATTGCTTCACCGAATGGTAAGCTTTTAAAATCTGCAACAAAGACCGTAGGACTTTGAAGCACAATTCCTACCACAATCAACATTTAGGAAACAACATCTTATACCGAGCCATTAGCTCAGTCGGTAGAGCATCTGACTTTTAATCAGAGGGTCGAAGGTTCGAGTCCTTCATGGCTCACCATTTATATATGCGGGTGTGGCGGAATTGGCAGACGCACCAGACTTAGGATCTGGCGCCGCGAGGCGTGGGGGTTCGACTCCCTTCACCCGCATTCATAAAGATAAGCGGAAGTAGTTCAGTGGTAGAACACCACCTTGCCAAGGTGGGGGTCGCGGGTTCGAATCCCGTCTTCCGCTCCATATTAATGCCGGGGTGGCGGAACTGGCAGACGCACAGGACTTAAAATCCTGCGGTAGGTGACTACCGTACCGGTTCGATTCCGGTCCTCGGCACCACTTAAATTAAAGAATGCGCCCGTAGCTCAATTGGATAGAGCGTCTGACTACGGATCAGAAGGTTATGGGTTCGACTCCTTTCGGGCGCGCCATTTTCGGGAAGTAGCTCAGCTTGGTAGAGCACTTGGTTTGGGACCAAGGGGTCGCAGGTTCGAATCCTGTCTTCCCGACCATTATATTTTGGGGCCTTAGCTCAGCTGGGAGAGCGCCTGCCTTGCACGCAGGAGGTCAGCGGTTCGATCCCGCTAGGCTCCACCAAAAAAGTTTTAAAAAGTTATTGACACTGTTTTTAAAACGTAGTAATATTGAAAAGTCGCTTCTGAGCGATACGATAGTTCTTTGAAAACTGAACG
>NZ_JBALNX010000114.1:0-11559 GCF_036962035.1 Bacillus sp. JJ1773 | reverse complement strand
ATTTAAATCAATAAGATCGGCTCAAAGACCCAATCCTGAGAACCATATTTAAAATCACTCATTTTCCTTATATCCCTTGAAATTTTATTCTCAATTATTAAGTCTCGAAATTTCTTACTAAATAAAGTTTTACGGTATACATACTTGCTATTATGCGTCCATTCTTGTGGAAGGTAAATATCCTTAGCAGCATCGATTAAATCTTTTTGGTTATAGATATAAGGACCAACTATTCTTCCCTTAATTCCACAATCCTTACACTGCTCTTGTTCTTCAGTCGCAAAGTAATAATGTTTCATTTTATTACTCCAAGAAGGAAAAGTGTTAGTCGGGATAATTTGGTAAGCTGGTTGTTTGCCCTTTACTGTTCCTTTATGTATTACCGGTTTTAATTCATATCCTGTTATTCCCCAATTATTCATTAGTTCTGCCATTTTCTCTGAAACGACCCAATATGCACCCACATTTACCATATATCCGTCTTTAATCTTTGACGTATCTATAGTTAAAGGGGAAACTTGATTTTGAAGTATTAATCCACATGCGTCACAAAATATATTATTTTTAAATTGAGTTCCTTTATCTTTTAAGAAAGCTCCACAAGAATTTCCAGTCGAGTACAAGACGAAGTGTGGAGCTTTATCGTATTCTTCATCTGAATACAAGAACGAAAATCTTTCCCCAATATGTTTGATGCGTAATTCGTTTTCTAAATATCTATAGATCCCTTTAACATTTTCATAGTTCATCTTGTCATTAAGAATTACTTTTACTCCAAAAGAAACATCACTTAGTTCCCCATAGTCAGGTGTTTGTAACACAATATTATAGTCTTTAAAAACATTAATAACCTTATCTATTAAATCAGTAGGAATAAATAATGAAATACTAAGTTCAGTAACCAATACTATCGCCGCCTTAAAGAAACGGTTCTTATTCCCTAGTAAAAAATCCATCTTCGCTTTTGTAGAAACGTAACAATTAGTTAAACAAAGACTTTTTACTACTAATAAAAATTCGCTTTTTATGATAGGTGCCGATAATTTTCGATATTGAAAATAAAGTTTGCCAGTCTTACCATAGTTCATTGGAATTTAAATTATCCCATACTTCTTTAACGCATAATGAATACCATCTTCACTAGACTTTTTGGTAACAAAGTCCGCAATACTTTTCAATTTTTCATTTCCATTCCCCATTGCTATACCAAGTCCAACTAGTTCCAACATGTCAATATCATTTTCTCCATCACCGAAAGCAATGGCTTCTGTATTATCTAGCCCAAAAAACTCTAGAGTTTTCATGATAGCTAAAGACTTAGACACATTTTCCTGCAAAACATTTAACACATATGGATGCCATCTTTTAAATGTTAAGTTTGGAAACTTTTGTATGTACTTCTCAACAGCCACATCACTTGCAAATAAACACAATAAAAATACCTCTTGTTTATGAATTAAACGATTAGTAATAGGATAATCATCGAGAAATAAGGTTTCCTTCAATGCTGTTAAGATTTCGTCCTCTGTAACACCATTCATATAAAGGTCTTCAGTATAAAAAGACAAACCATTATTCTCCGACTGGGCAAAATCCATTACTTCTAAGATAATATTCTTATCCATTGGTACTTTATGAATCACTTTTTCGTTGTGTTTTACGTGCCCGCCATTTGCTGTTATAAAGGTTTCTATTCCTATTTCTTGTAATTCATTACACATCGATAATGGTCTTCCCGTAGCGGCAACAACGTTCACTCCTTTGCTTTTCAATATTTTTATAGCTTCTATAGTAGAAGATGGAATGCTGCCATCTTCGTGACTTGTTATAGTTCCATCAACATCCAAAAATACAATTTTATAATCCATTATGGTACCCCCTTTGTACTAATCAATATATAAAGTAGTCTATTAGGAAATTATACCAAATTTAAATACTATTGTTAAAATTAGATAGATTCTATAAGAGGGATCTGTTTTGTTAGATATGTTTTTATGCAACCATCATTAACCAATTGGATATCCAAAAAACTATCTGTTGAACAATCAGGCATTGGTATCGGTGTATACAGTTTGTCAAACTTTCTTTCTATTGCCATATGTGGAGCAATTACTACCAAATTAATTGAGTTAAACAATTTCCCTCCCTTAAACCCTGTTGTCTTCTATTGCCAAACAGTAATTTACAGTAATATATATTTTGGGTTTTTCTTACTGGCAATGTTAAATTGGATATTTGTCTCATATCTATGTAGAGGACCAAAATGGCCAACTTTTATAAAAAAATAAAGAAAGGATTTGATTCATTATGATAAAAGCCATTCGAGTTTACCAATACGGTGGACCGGAGCAATTAAAACTCGAAAGGATTCCTATTCCGGAGCCTAGCTCTGATGAGGTGTTAATTCGGGTTCATACCGTTGGGGTCCTTCCGTATGATTGGAAATATCGTGAAGGTTACTTTAAGGATAGTCGACCTGCAATCTTTCCTTATACCCCTGGGACAACATTTGCAGGAACTGTGGAGAAACTTGGCCGTAATGTCCATGATTTTTACATCGGGCAGGAAGTCTTTGGACGAAGCAAATATGGAACTTATGCTGAGTTTACCGTAGCATCAAGAGAAGAACTTTTTCCTAAACTTTCAACAATAACATTTGAAGAGGCAGCAGCAATCCCTGCGAGTGCTATTCTAGCGTGGCATACTCTATTTAGGGACGGAGAATTAAGGGAAGGTGAAAAAGTGCTGATTCATGGAGCAGCAGGAGGGTTTGGTTCTATTGCAGTCCAATTGGCTAAATGGAAGGGAGCACATGTTATAGGAACCAGTTCAGCGAGAAATTTAGACTTCCTGTCTTTATTAGGAGTAGACACTGTCATTGATTATACTTCCACCTCTTTTGAGAACATAGTCCAGGATGTAGACCTGGTTGTCGATACGATTGGCGGAGATACGTTAGAAAGATCCTGGTCCGTTGTGAAAAAAGGAGGAAAACTTCTATCTTTAGTTGAACAGCCATCAGCTGATAAAACACGTATGTATGGACTAAAAACAGGAAAACCGTTTACTCCGTATTCTCCTGAGGAAACGAAAATTATTTCTCAGACAATTTCCCAAATGATTGCAGTTAAAAAGTTAAGGATCGTCATTTCAAAACTTGTTTCATTAGAAACAGTGGATGAAGCACATAAAATATCTCAACAAGGTCATGGGCGCGGTCGCATTATTTTAAAAGTATATGATGGTGCTCAAGGTGATAATGATTAACAACCCATATTGCGAAATTTGTCTACCTGTAAGATCGTTAAAGTTTGATTAAGTTTTTCTTGTTGAATACTTTATAATCAACAAAAATAGAATGAGAAGAACAAGCGGCTTATCAGTCCCGATAATTTCTTGTTCTTCTTCATTAATAGCTCCTATAACAAATTAATGACACAGTCCATCTTTGTATAATTCTTACGCCCTTTTATTTAATAAGAATTAGGGTAACCGTGAAATCGTTCGGAAACTCATGAATTAAGAGATTTTTTTACAGAAGCTAAGAAGGCTAGTAAATTATCATCATGCACAAAGTGATCAGCATCCTGTATCGTCACCAATTCGTAATTCGGAATAAGCTCAGAAATTTCCTGCAATTTGTTTTGAGGAATATTGCTGGACCTACCACCTATAATAAGAGTTGGCATATAATGTCAGTAAGACGCGCCCACCATTCGGGATTGGGTTCATTAAGTTGCCGTAGAATCGAAGAAACAACGGGCCAATCAAACGCCAAGCCATTATTAGTGACAAATTGTTTTAGTATTAGTGTTTCGTTTTTAAATACTGCGAGTAGATTTCCTGTATATGTTCCTTGAGAAATCACATCAACAATAGGATAATCAATTTTCCCTATAAGTCTCTCCCTTGTTTACTTTTTTAGTTATTTAAACCAAAACACCAATTATTTCAATTTAAGAGTAACTTGCTCTGTAGTTGATACAGAAGCTCCTAAGTTTTAGATCATCTCTTTTGTTACTGTAGCTGCTAACCACCGGATTGTTTTTTATTCATAGCTGTGCCCAATATGATCAAGGCAACATAGATTACGATGGCAATCGAATCTATTATCGTATCCGTAAGAGATGAAACGTCAAGTAATGCAGTTACACCAAGAATGACAATCAGTCGCACGATCAGTATCGCCACGATCATCCATGCGGCAAAACGAACTTTCGATCGATCATTTTGCAATGACATGAAAATGAATGCAATGCCGAAGACCAGATTTTCCGCCGTTATAATGTGCCAAACATACGTGAATACCGTCCGGGTATCCATGGACATCGCCCTAATGTCGAGCTTCGGCAGCACAGCGGATTGCCCATTCCATGCATGCGTAACAGCAAACAGAATCGCAAGAACGCCTACAATCAGATAATAAAAATTCCTAACCTTGATGATGATCACAACCCTCCTTAGTAATTCCTGGTTCATTCTTTCGGATATCCTTGTAAAGCTCGCGGACGTATTCTGCCAACCGTTGGTCGCTTTCGTTATTAAAGTCCCTTAACGTTTCGGCTGCCATATTGAGCAACAGATTGACCTTTTCCAGATGGTTAATCTTCATGCGCGTTTCTGCGTTCTTAGCTTCGAGGAACGCAGAAACCTTTTCCAAGTAAGCGTAGTCGATATTTTCCATCTTGCGTAAACCAAGTATTCCCCTCATTTCGTCAAGTGAAAAGTCCGCATACTGCATGATTTGAATATTCATCAGGTCTGTGAGGTCGTCCCTCGAATACTTTCGGTACCGATTGTCATCCCGGGGCGGCGAGACGATTCCAATCCGGTCATAATACCTAAGTGTATCCTTGGGTATCCCAAGGATTCGTGAAACCTCTTGTATAGAGTAAAGTTTTTCCATGAATTCAGAATAACATTTGAGTTGACTCCAATGTCAAGTCGTTTTTTGACTTATTTCTCGACATGTATGCGCGATGCTGCTTTGAAATAAAAATTGATCAAATATTCTACACAAACTGGTATTTAACGTAGAAATGAATTTAAAAATAGGAGGAACCATTCTTATGGCTTCTCCTATTTTTATTAAGCTATCCTTCCCCTTTCGTGCAATAAGATTTTATTCATAACACTCTTTTCCCCATGTCTACCGTTAGCTTCCTAAATTGATAAATATAAGATCAGGAAACCTGCAATTAAACTGAAAAAAATAGAAGCAAATATTATATTCCACTTCACAATAACGAAGGGAGAATCTTTAATCAAGGATGACATTAGTGCTGTTGAACCGTTAAAAGGACTTATCATAATGCCAGTACTTAATGCTGTTAACATTCCCAAACTATAAATAACGGGAGATATCCCTAATTCAAGTGGATTGATCATTACGCTAATTAGTGAGAAAGCAACAAATTGATGAACTCCAATCATCGCTAAAATAATAACTGACGTCATTCCAATAATTAGAAGGGTACTAACCCCAACATATTCTTTTAACATTGAAAAATAATAAAATAGCGAGTTAATGAATTTTTTATTCTCCAATGAATTCACGAAAAAACCTGCAGATAAAAGTATTCCAAATTGACCATACATCCCAGGAATTCCAGTCTCAATATGTCCTTTTAAAAGTATCTGATACTTTTTAGTTCTTTTGAGAAAAAATGACCAAATGTAAGTAAACGGTAAAGTAGTAATAGCAATAATATATAGCATTCCATAAGGTAAGATTAAATCTAATAAAATTGTACTAGTCATAAATAGCAAAAGTGGGAACACTAAATACATAACTCTACTTTTAGGAGTTTTTTGTAAAGAAATCTCAGTAACTAAACGAAAGGGGTTCTTTGAAAAAGAATTAATAAACCGATCAAGTAAGAGCCCAAAAATCGCAATTCCTAGCGATATTGGCAAGAGTTTTATGACAAAAACTCCCGTCGTATCCACAATTATTGCTACACCTGCACCAATTGGACTCCATAACATTGCAAGAGAGAAACCTCTTGTTATAGAAGTTGCTAGACTTCGGTTAGCATCATCATTAAGTTCTTTTCCCTCTAATATCGTCCATGACATAGGAATTGCACCTAAATTCATAATACTTCCCATGCTAAAAGACAAGGTTTGCCCTTTATTGTACAACCCCTGATTAGATTTAATATCTGATGTCATATCTGAAAGACCTTTTTTTGAATCAAATAATATTTTAATTGGAATAGCTAAAATAGGAATTATACCAATAAATGTGATAATGTTTGATATATTGGCAAAGGAATAAAACAAGGAATCAATTGATACACCATTTGAAACTTGTAAATAAACACCAATAAAAAGAAAAAATAGTGATAAATAGAATGATAAACCTTTCATAAAAGGCACTGAAAGCAAAACGCATATTATTGTAGATATTGACATCGTAATATTAAGCAAAAAAGATTCAAATGGAAATGTAAGAAAATACAATATGAAGTTTAAGAGAAATACCCTACTTTGAATTTTCGTCTTGAAACAGGTATTTTTTAGACTATTTTTCTTTTTTATTCTAACTAATCCCATCTTTAGGCCTAATAAATTGAATGAATTTGATTATTAAATGTACTATCATTTGTATTTTCATTATTCTTTGCCTCTTTTCAAAAAATTTAAAAGAAAAAGCTACTCTAAAACGAGTAACTCTTAAAAAAATAAATTAAACTCTGACGACTGTTCGCCCGCGCAATTGACCTTTTAAAATATCATTAAGTTTATTTGGCAATTCCTCCAATGTGATTTCCTGTCCTATATCGCTTAAAAGTGTTTCAGGCTTCATCTCGTTTGCCATTCTTTTCCATACCGATTTACGAATATTCATTGGACAGTAGGCAGAATCAATTCCAATTAAACTTACTCCGCGGAGAATAAACGGAAAAACAGTTGTCATTACATTACCTCCACCTGTTAACCCACTAACAGCAACTGAACCGCCATACTTTGTGTTACTTAAAATAGCTGCAAGTGTTTTTCCTCCCACAGGATCAACTGCACCAGCCCAACGCTGTTTTCCTAGTGGACGAATTTTTTCAGGGATTACCTCTTCACGAGAAATAACTGCCTTTGCTCCTAATCTTCTTAAATAATCGTGCTCACTTTCTTTCCCGGTACTTGCTACAACTTCATAGCCTAGCTTTGACAGTATTGCGACGGCAAGACTTCCAACTCCTCCTGTGGAACCTGTCACCAATACCTCACCTTGTTCAGGAGTTACTCCACTCTCTTGCAATTTCTGAACAGAAAGTGCTGCTGTAAAACCTGCAGTGCCATATGCCATTGCTTCCTTTAATGTTAAACCTTCAGGTAAAGGAACTAGCCAGTCAGCCTTCAAACGAGCATACTCGCTAAAACCGCCAAAATAGGTGATTCCTATTTCATAACTTGTTGCAATTACTTCGTCTCCTTCTTTATATCGCTTATCACTTGAGGAAACAACAGTACCAGCTAGGTCGATTCCTGGAATAAACGGGTACGAACTGATAATTTTTCCATCCGGTATAGAAGCAAGCCCATCTTTGTAATTGACACTTGAATAAGCAACTTTTATAGTAACGTCACCCTCTTGAAGATCATTAAGAGTTAGATCTTTTACCCCAACTGATACATTATTATCTAATTTATCTACTACCAAAGCTTTAAACTGATTTTCCATTATATTGCTCCTCTCAGTATTACATACTATATCTAAAAGAGTTTTTTCTCACTTATAAAAGTGAAAATAGCTAATTCTCAATACTATTTAGAATTGACCAGCTTTTCCTTTTGAACCTGAATATAGCGTTCTGCTAATCACTAATCACTCTCTTAACCTACATTTTGTATTACGTATATTTCCAAAAATAATCTGTTACTTACGCCAATCTTTTGTTCAAGTTATTTAACGAAGGTAGAAAATTAGACCATTAACTATCGATTGTTAATTCTTGATCTGTAGCAGCAACCTTTTTATGTTTCGTTTTTATATAATGTAGTGTAACGATAATAATGAATAAACTTATCCCTAAGACACTTGAAAGAGTTTCCGGGATTATTAGCAGGATAGATGATATAAACATCAAAAGTCTTTCTATAATGTTCATAAAGTTGAATAAATACCCTTGCAATGTAACGGCAATTCCGAAAATTCCCACAATCGAGAAGACAAGTGTTAAAAAAATATCAGTTATCGACCCATCTATTAGTAGTAATTCAGGTCCGTATATAAACATAAAGGGTACAATAAATCCTGCTGCACCAAATCTAAATGAAGTGACACCTGTTTGAATTGGATTTGATTTGGCTAATGATGCACCAGCAAACGCAGCAACGGCTACTGGCGGTGTAATTGCAGATATTACTCCAAAATATAAAACAAACATATGTGCAGCCATAGGATCAACTCCCATTTGTGACAATGTCGGTGCAATTAATACCGCTAAAACAATATATGCAGCCGTTGTTGGAAGACCCATTCCTAAAATAAGAGAGGCTACTGCTGTTAAAATAAGTAAAATCGAAAGCGTTCCTCCTGATAATTGTACGATTAAACTTGATATATTTAATGCTAAGCCAGTGTATAGCATTACTGCAATAATAATACCTGCTCCTGCACAAACCGCCGCAACTATTAATACATTAACTGCTGAATCCTTTAAACTTAACATTAATGTTTTAAAAGATACCCGAGTTGAACGGCGTAATTGTGGAACGATCATGGCAACAATAATCGTCCAAAATGCGGATTTTTGTGGTGAAAAATGCACTACTGACATTAAAAATATCAAAACTAAGATTGGAATGAGCAAATGTCCTCCATTTTTCATCACATCTCCAAACTTAGGTAACTCACTTTTCGGCAATCCTTTCATGCCTAACTTTGCCGCTTCTAAATCTACCATAAAAAATAACGAAACATAATAAAGTATCGATGGGATTATAGCCGAAATTACTACGGCGAGATAACTTACCCCCAACATCTCTGCCATAACAAATGCAACTGCCCCCATTACAGGAGGCATGATCTGTCCACCCGTAGATGCTACAGCTTCAATTGCACCAGCAGATCGGCCTTTGAATCCATTCGCTTTCATTAAAGGTATAGTAATGGTTCCGGTTCCCATTACATTTGATACAGCACTGCCAGAAACTGAGCCAAATAGACTACTTGCTATCACGGCAACTTTAGCTGAACCGCCACGGAAAAAGCCAAATATTGACATTGATAAATCAATAAATACCTTTCCTGTCCCTGAACTTTGTAAAACTGATCCTAAAATGATGAATACTAGTACAAAATTTGCAACTGCCTTCACAGGAGTAGTGAATATACCTTCAGTAGTAAGGTAAATAACTTGAATCGTTCTCTCATAGCTCATTCCTGCATGTTGTAATAAACCCGGAAAATATGGACCAGCAAATGCATAAATTAAAAAAATAATGATTAATATTGGGAGTGCCCATCCTATAGTTCTTCGAATTGCTTCTATTAATAATACAATGGCCACTCCTCCTAAAATCAAATCTGCCAATTCTGGCTGCCCACCTCTTGCAACTAATTCCTCATGGGTCAAAAAAACTCTAAAAAATGCAACAGCCCCTAAAATCGCAAACAAAATATCTAGTATTTTGGTCCACTTCCTATCAGTTTTTAACCCAGGGAACAACAGAAATATTAGTAATAAAGTAAATATTAGAAGCATACTGCCTTGAGCCAAAGGAGCCATAACCCCAAATTGTGAAGTGTATAAAAAAACTAAAGAAAACAACACCGAAATTGACATGATAATAATATTCGGAATACCTTTATATTGTCTCGTTGATATTGTTTCTTCAAAATCTTTATCTTTCTTTCTGTTAAATATGCGCTTCCCCATTATACTCCTCCTCCCAAAATACATGTAAACATTGATCAAGCTCCATCTGGATAGAGAAAAACAAATACATATATCACGAAAGTATTTGTAATTAATTTCAGCTCATACCTTTTAAAATACTCGCATAGTACCCCATAATTCCTTACTTCAATTCTAAAAATGTCGTTTTTATACCTTTCTCTTTATAATATTTTTCTGCACCCGGGTGAAGTGGAATTGGAATATCAGTTGTACTTAAGCCAGCCCAGCTCTTATGTGCTGCAATTAATTGATCATGGTTCTCGAAGAGGGTCTTCGTTAATTCATAAACATAATTTTCACTAAGTTTACCTGAGACTGCTAAAGTTACACCTATTTGGATAGTTTCTACATCTTCTTTATTTCCCATATGACCAGCAGGAATTGTTGCAGGAACATAAGGGTATTTTGATGTAATTTTGTCCCTAACTTCTCCATCAATTTCTATATATCTAATATCTATTGTTGTGCCTAATTCTAACAAAGCTGCTGATGCACCACTTGGCCCACCTGAAACATAAGCGAAAATATCTAAATTCCCATCTTTTAATGCCTCAGCTTGATCAGATGAACCGATGTTTTGTCCTTTCAAATCATCTTCACTTAAACCATATTCCTTAAATATTTGTCCCAAAATTGTATGAGATACTGAACCAGCTTCTCCTCTTCCGATTCTTTTACCTTTAAAATCGTCAAACGACTTTATATCAGAATCAGCTTTTACCACAAAACTAATATATAGTGGATCTGTCATTGCCATTGCCCTTAGGTGTTCAATAGGCTCTTCTCCATCATATATACCTTTCCCGTTTAGAGCATCATAAGCGTGATATGATGTCAGAAACCCTATTTCTGAGGATTCATTCTTCATCAAATTAACATTCTCAGCTGCACCCCCACTTGGTGTAACATTCACGGAAGTACCCTTAATTCCTTTATTAACAAGGTCAGCATATGCGCCCATCATTCCATACCATGTTCCACCTTGACCCGCTGTAACTATTGTTACTTTACTATCTGCTTCATTAAATCCCTGCTCTTCAAGAATTGCCTGTGATTCTTTACTCCCGCAAGCCGAAAGTGTCAAAGTAATCATTAAAATAAATACTGATATTAATGATTTGATTTTTGACATTTTTTTCCTCCCCCTATTCTCTTTACAAATTAATTTTCTATATTAATACTTGTTGTATAATTCATAAAAAATACCTGATAACAATACGATTTTATTCGGAATCTAAAAATGTTTGCGTTTTCATTTTGTAAATACAATAATATTTGTTTGTAATAAAAACCTGAAATACTTCACGTCATCATTTAAAATTGGGAGGATCTAAGGACGTTCCCCTTTCTGGATCATCTATTCGTGCTATACCTCCTTTCCTAATAGGGACGATCGTATTTTTGACATTCGAAAATACCATTCCTAATTAACAACATTAATAACCTCCTTACAGTGATTATAGAATAATTTGAATAATATGAAAATTTAAAAATAAAATTGATTGATAATTAATATCTATCATTTGTATATGTGAGCATAGTTACAGGTGAAAAAGCCTTTCTTCACTTTAACATTATGCAATGCCTATTTTTGAACTACTCTATTACCCAATACTTGCATATTAAGTCAAAAAGTTTCTTTAAAAGGAATAAC
>NZ_JBALNX010000113.1:0-23569 GCF_036962035.1 Bacillus sp. JJ1773 | reverse complement strand
TTTTTAATATTGTTAATAAAATTAAATATATATCCTTAGTCTAATGAAGAAACACCCAGAAAGATGTATAATATTGTAAGAATCAAAAGAATTAAGGAGGAAATTAATGTCTAGGTTTGTAGAACGTTTCGAAACTCATCCAATTCATTTAACTCTTGAAAATAATATTAACACAACTTTCCAGATAATAGAAAACGAACAACAAGGAGAAGCAATTATTGAATTAGATAGAATAAATCAAGTTCTTCAGTTGATTAAAGATATACTTAAAAATTGTGATCCAAATTTAGTCCATATTAGTTACTTAGATAACTTACAAAACAATTGCCTAACTACCACTCTTTCCCAATTAAACAGCTATAGAAATCAAAGTAACATAGGATTTTTAAATGCAGCAAATAATCATTTGGATGGTTACATTCCCTCCATTACGAATATTATTTCACCAAACCTCCCTAATGATGTTGAAGGAATTAGAGAATCAATATCATCTTTTCGTCGATCAGTTTCTCAACACTTAAGATATACAGAAGAGGATTATAAAAAATTGGTTTTAGCAAAAACAGTATTGGAAGAAGGATTTAATCAAGTTGCTTCAACTGTAGAGACTCAGAAAGGAAGGCTAGACACTGCGATTTCTGATTTTCAACAACAATTTTCTAATGCCGAAGAGTTAAGAAGAACAAAATTTTCAGAGATTGAAGATAAAAGGGAAAATGATTTTAAAGAACTTGAAAAGGAATGGGAAGAAATATTTAAAGATACTTTTGAAAACGTAGAATCTGCCTTGGGCCAAAAGTTGATAGAGTTTCAAAATAAAGAAAATGACCTAGAGGAAGAGTTTACTACAAGAAGTGAACAATACTTAGAAACACTTGAAGAATATAAAAATAAAGCTGCCAAGGTTTTAAACATAATTTCAAATACAAGCATGGCTGGAGGATATAAACAGGTTGCAGACCAGGAACAGTCCTCCCGAAAATTTTGGCGTTTTATTACAATGAGTGCTATGATTTTACTCATATTTGCTGCTTTATATAGTTTTATTTCCCCAATTGGAGATAATTCAATTTGGACAGAAATAGCTAAAAGACTATCTGTAGCTGCTGCTTTAGCAGCAGTTGTAGGCTATGCTTCTAGGCAAGCAAAAATTCATTTAGATGCAGAACGTCTATATAGAAGAATGGAATTAGAACTTACTTCTCTAAGTCCATACCTAGTCGAATTAGGCGATGACGAACGAAAAGAAATAATGGCAAAAATGGCTGAAAAATTTTTTGGAATGGCAAATGTTGAAAATATCAAGAGTGAAGCTTCAGAACAATCAAGTTCGGAAAATAAAAATGACATACTAAAAATTCTAGAAGATATTTTATCATTAGCAAAAAAATAAAATAAAATAAAAGAAGGGAGAGTGTACCCTTCTTTTATTTTTTCGTCAAAAATCAAGTGAAGTTTTTTAATTAAATAACACCATAAGGAATTGTAACTATAAAATCTAATACTAAGGTGATAGCTTTATTAATAAGTATTTAAAACCACCTTTAAATAAATTATTGTATTGAATATCCTATTTTCAAATGAAACTTTCTATAACAAGAATCAAATTTAATTAAAATAGCCACATTAATAGTGGCTTTTAAAGTTTTACTAATTCCTCTTCCTTCCTAAAAAACGACTTCATAGCATGAAAAACATCCTCCTTCCTCCTTAAAACATAACTCCTAAACTTCTCTTCATTAATATTTTTAAACGCATTCTGGAGAGATGATGTTCTGTTATATTGGTTTACCTCGCCATAGCCAAACATATTGGAAACCTTCATTAGCTCTTCAACAAGCTTTACACAGCGGGCATTGTCGGAGGTCAAGTTGTCACCATCGGAAAAGTGAAATGGATAAATATTAAATCTGTGGGGATTATATTTTGCCTCAATAAGTTCTAATGCTTTACGGTAGGCTGAGGAACAGATCGTACCGCCGCTTTCCCCTTTTGAAAAGAAATCTTCCTCTGATACAACCTTTGCCTCCGTATGGTGTGCAATAAATTCAATTTCTACGGTTTCGTATTTCGTCCTCAAAAATCTTGTCATCCAGAAGAAAAAGCTTCTAGCCATATACTTTTCCCATATTCCCATTGAGCCGCTCGTATCCATCATTGCTAATACGACTGCTTTGGAATCAGGCTTAGTAACTTCATTCCATGTCTTGAACTTTAAATCCTCTTTATAAATGGGATGGAAGCTAGGCTTTCCGGTCATGGCATTTCGTTTAAATGCTGTCATCATCGTTCGTTTCTTATCAATATTCCCCATTAAGCCTGTTTTTCGGATATCATTAAATTCAATGTTTTCAACAAGAATTTCTGCTTGTTCTTTTCTTTTTAAATTGGGAAGCTCTAATTGTTTAAAGAGTGCCTCTTCAATTTCCATTAACGAAACTTCAGCTTCAAAATAATCTTCACCAGGCTGATCGCCTGCTCCCTGCCCTTTCCCAGGTCCTTTTTGATTACTTGATCCATCACGGGCCACTACATCACCAATGCGGCTATCTCCATCTCCTTGGCCAACATGTTTGTTCTTATCATAATTATAGCGAATTTTATATTCGTCTAATGAACGAATCGGGATTTTTACTACTTCCCGACCATTCGACATGACTATACTCTCTTCTGTTATAAGATCAGGTAAATTATTTCGGATGGCATCCTGAACTTTTTCCTGATGGCGCTGTTGGTCATCGTGGCCTTTGCGATGGAGGGACCAATCTTCTTGAGAAATCACAAACTGATGGTTATTTATTTCGGTCACATTAAGCCCTCCTTTAATCAATTTCGCCTGGGCGAAATTGCGCCCAGATTTTTATCGAGCTTGCTCGATAATTTCCTCTAAAAAATCTGAGGCATCCGCCGGAGGCTTAACTTCATGCAGCCGGAGTTTGAACCCCTACTGAGTTAGATACAATTTTGCGTTCAACAATCACATTTAGGAGTGGGAGACTTCTGCTGAATGAAGTTAATTTTCGCGCACAATTCTAACTAAACAACATAGAATATCGAGAGTGTCAACAGAACGGCGCCTAGCTATTATAAAATGGCTTCATATAAGCTAAATACAATGTATAGCTAGACAATGGAACTTGGTTAATGCTCATTTAACCAATCTTACATTTCACAAATCCAATTGACAAAAGGCTCTTAACTTTTTTCTTCCTTTGGACAACTTAAGGATAAGAATGTTTATTACTTTATCCTATGCAAGAACGCGAAATAATTTACAAATAATTTCGATAATAGAGTAGTTCCGCTTTTATAAGGACAAGCTTTCTTTTATACTAATTAAATACATATAGTGAATCAGCCAGAAATAAACTTTAGTAACCATAATTATATCGAGGTGACATAATGAGCGAGTTCCTATGCTGTGACCGATGCGGCGAGCTTTCCATGTATGATCGTACGATCTATATCGATAACAAACCGATTTGCCCTGCCTGCAGCAATTTAATCGTTTATTTACAAGGTACACATTTGGTTGAAGAGAATAAGTAAATAATGGTAGAAAAAGGACTGACAGATTTGCTGTCAGTCCTTTTCTTTCCTAAACTTTATAGTCATGATTTTACATTCTACCTATTTAAGAGGCTGCCAACATACCTCAGCAGTTCATTCGCAGAAGTTGAATTGTAGCCATGCTCATCGATTAACCGCGCTACGACTTCGTTTACCTTTTTAAGCTGCTGTTCATCCGGTGTTTTTGAAGAGGTCGTAATTTTCACAACATCCTTTAAATCTGCAAATAATTTCTTTTGAATCGCTTCACGGAGCCTGTCGTGTGAGTTATAATCAAATCTCTTTCCTTTGCGAGCATAAGCGGAAATTCGAATGAGGATCTCTTCACGGAACGCTTTTTTCGCATTTTCGGATATGCCAATTTGCTCCTCTATGGAACGCATGAGCTTCTCGTCCGGATTAATTTCCTCACCTGTCAATGGATCACGCAGCTTCGACTTATTGCAATACGCCTCCACATTATCCAAGTAGTTATCCATAAGTGTTTTCGCAGACTCCTCATATGAATACACAAATGCCTTCTGAACTTCCTTCTTCGCGATTTCATCATATTCTTTACGGGCAAGGGAAATGAAATTTAAATATCGCTCCCTAAGCTCTTGTGTAATCGATGGATGCTGATCCAATCCTTCTTTTAATGATCTTAAAACATCCAGTGCATTAATGGAAGTGATCTCTTTACGAATAATCGTTGAAGAAATTCGATTAATCACATACCGCGGATCGATGCCGCTCATGCCTTCATCTTGGTATTCCTTTTTCAGTTCTTCCACATCAGCCCGATTATAGCCTTCAACACTTTCACCGTCATAAAGACGCATTTTCTTAACTAAATCGATATCGCCCTTCTTCGGTTCCTTCAAGCGTGTTAGAATCGTAAACATCGCAGCTACTCTTAATGTATGTGGTGCAATATGAACATCATAAACATCGCTTTCGCGAATCATTTTATCATAAATTTTCTCTTCTTCCGTTACCTTTAAATTATACGGAATCGGCATCACAATAATCCTTGAGTGAAGGGCTTCGTTTTTCTTATTGGAAATGAAGGAACGATACTCTGTCTCGTTTGTATGTGCGACAATTAACTCATCAGCGGAAATAAGCGCAAACCTTCCCGCTTTAAAATTTCCTTCCTGTGTTAAGGATAATAAATGCCATAGAAACTTTTCGTCACATTTCAGCATCTCCTGGAACTCCATCATTCCACGGTTTGCTTTATTCAGCTCCCCATCAAACCGGTATGCCCTCGGGTCTGATTCAGAACCGTATTCAGCAATGGTAGAGAAATCAATGCTTCCAGTTAAATCGGCAATATCTTGAGATTTCGGATCGGATGGACTGAATGTTCCGATTCCCACTCTTCGGTCTTCTGAGAAAATAATTCTTTCGACTAGCACATCCTCAATTCTTCCGTTATATTCCTGCTCCAAGCGCATCATGTTCAGTGGAGATAGATTTCCTTCAATTCTGATCCCGTATTCCTCATGAAAATCCTGTCTCAGATGGTGTGGGATAAGATGTAATGGATCTTCATGCATCGGACAGCCTTTTATCGCATAGACTGCCCCCCGATCCTGATGAGAATAAGCTTCTAAGCCTCTTTTGAGCATTGTGACTAATGTGGATTTTCCTCCACTAACAGGCCCCATTAATAAGAGAATTCTTTTTCGAACATCCAGTCTTTTAGCTGCCGGATGAAAATATTCTTCTACAAGTCTTTCCAGTGCTTCTTCTAGGCCAAATAATTGGTTGCTGAAAAAGCGATATCGTTTCTGCCCCTTTACGTCCTCAATACTCGCATCTTTGATCATATTATATACCCGGGAATGTGCCGACTGGGCAACCCATGGCTTCTCTTTAATAATTTCTAAATATTCTCCAAAAGTCCCTTCCCATTTGAGCTTTTCCTCTTCATGTCGATACATCTCAATTTTTTTTAGAATATCCATAAGGACCTCCCCCTGTCGCATTTTCAGAGACGATTAATATACTGTATGCGCGCCTGTAAATGAACATGCTAATTAAGGGAATACATCCGGTTGTCCTTTTTTAAAATAATTTTAGTAAAAAGAAGAATGATAAGCTGAGATGCGTTGTTACTCCATTTCTTTCCGATTAGTCTAATAGGTTTTCATGAAAACTTCAAAAATGATCAAGTGTTAAAAATTTTCCACAGATTTTATTTCACACTTTCATTTTATTGGGCTATAATAAGCATATATGTTGATTGAAATTACTAATGTTAATAAGGAGGATTTCATACATATGGGTACGGTTATCATTCTCGGTGTTATGGTTGCTTTCCTTGCTGCTATTTTCACATCTGGTTACGAAGATAAGCCAGGAACAGGTAATAAATAAAAAAAGCTGCCAAGTGCAGCTTTTTTTATTTGAGGTTTAAATCTAATTTTTCTACAAATTCCTTCATATACATTCTCGATTGCTTCGCCAGCATATTGGCCATTTGGCTTGTCCAAGTATCATTTCTTTTTCCTTTTGTTCTTTCGATATAATACTCGGAAATTATATGATTATACATTTCCAGATTGTTACGAATTTCTTCTTTATCTTGATGGTATTCATTTTCATGATAAACCGATTCAAGTGGAAGTCTTGGTTTCAGATCTGTATTTTGTACAGGGTATCCTACTGCTATTCCGAATAAAGGAACTACCCGCTTTGGTGTCTTTAGCAGCTTGCATACTTCTTCAAGATTATTGCGGATACCGCCAATATAGCAAATCCCAAGCCCCATAGATTCCGCAGCAATGACTGCATTCTGAGCAGCTAATGCAGTATCGATTAACGCAACCATAAACTTTTCAGTGCTTTCTATGGATGGATGAACGTCCTTGTTTTCCATTTCTCCTACTAACTCATGTCGTGATAAATCAGCGCAAAAAACAAAGAAATGTCCATTATTCGCAACATAATTTTGTTCTCCGGCAATTTGGGCCAATTTATTTTTCTTCTCCTGATCTGTTATGCCAATAATTGAATAAGCTTGAATAAAGCTTGATGTTGAAGCAGATTGTGCACATCTCACAATAGTCTCAATCTGTTCTCTTGTTAATGGCTTGTCCTCGAATTTCCTGACAGACCGATGATTTAAAAGAAGTTCTATGGTTTGATTCATTTACAACCATCCTTTCCATGCCTCAATTACATTGTAACCAAAATTTACTAATTTTTCAAAAAGAAAAGACCTTGGCGAACACCAATTCCGTTATTTGAAGCAAAATGGGGTATTATTCCCTTACGTTTATGGACATACGTTCCCTTATTTTGAAAAAAACAGTAATTTTTTTGTGTATTTTCGCAATTAACATCCTCTGTGTCCGCTTAACCTTTAAAATATAGGCATTTAATGAAAATAACGGAATGACTGTCCGTATTATTTTCTTCACAAAAGTGACAAAAAAATAACACTCAGTACCTGAGCGTTATTCTTTGTTAAATCTGCTGATTAGTGTTAATAAAGTTTTTCTCCACATATTGGAACTACTTAATTTAGTCCTTTTCCTTACAGTAAATGTATATAATCTTGCTGGCGTAATGCTTCATATATAAGGATGGCTGCAGTGTTGGATAAGTTCAAGGAACGAACATTATCATTCATCGGAATTCGAAGAGCACGTTCCTTATTATTCTCGATAATGTCCTTAGGCAGGCCAGTTGTTTCTTTTCCAAAAATAAAATAATAATCCTTTTCTTTATCACTATAGTTAAATGAAGAGTGGGGCTTCGTTCCAAACTTTGTTAGAAAAAAATAGTCCCCTCCTGCCGTCTTTTCAAAAAAGTCATCGAGCGAATCGTAATAAATGATATTGACGAATTGCCAATAGTCCAATCCAGCTCGTTTTAACATTTTATCATCAGTTGAAAAGCCGAGAGGACGAATTAAATGCAAGGTTGTATCAGTCGCAGCACAAGTACGAGCGATATTTCCTGTATTTGCGGGAATTTCTGGTTGATATAAAACTACATGCAATGCCACGTTTGTCACCTCAAAAAATAAACTATATCGATTATTATATCACTGATTTACTCCTTCTACAGGAAAAAGGTTTCATTTCCAATCATTGATCATCCACTATTGTAAAAAACTTATATTTAATATTCGGTGTGTAGGCAGTTGAATCCTCATAGGCCCAATATCGCATCCGGCTGTTTGTTGTATGTGCATTGACTAAAGGCATCCCATTTGCATCCTTTGCAGTTACAATTGTCGTATGATCAAATCGTCCGTCCCCTTGAAAATCGTAGCAAATGACATCACCGAGCATTAATTCTTCAGGACTATAAACCTCTTTGGCCCGAAGTCCAATGGAAGTACGAGGCAAATGCAGTCTCATGGAGTTTGCAACAGACCAGCTATAGCTCCAATTCTTATTCAGCATCCACCAGCCTGCCCCCCTATTAGGATACCCTCTCATTGGGCCCCCACCGGAATGCAAGCATTGCGAAATATAATTCGTGCAATCAACCTCGAATGATTCAAAGGAAGGATTATAGCTATTCCACCATCTTTCAGCATATTGAACAGCTCTTAAGCGGTTATATTCGTAAACAATTCTCTCTTCAGGATCTTCTGTCTCTAAGCTTTGTTCCCTTTCCTGTTTCGCTTCTGCATAACGATTAATTTCATGATCCTCGATTAATATTCCTTTATAAAATTCCGCCCATCTTTCCTCAATTTCCTCTTCTAAGATGAACAGATCCTTCTGCTTCACCAAATACTTAAAATGGACATTATATCGAACGGAATCTTTTTCTTCACGACCATGATCAACGGTTATGATGTTCCCAATAGACTTTGCCTTAATAATTTCACCTGAACGCTTAGCAAGCCCCTCTTTCTTAATTTCTATTTTTGGGCAGAAATGAGTTGAGCTCCTATTTTTTTGAGAAACACATTGCTGCACCCTTTTTTGTAAAAGCTCTTGAAGCTGCTCTCTCACCGGCAACCACTCCTTTCATAAATATATATATGAAAGGAGATGAATGATTTTCCCCATAAAAAATGAGGCAGGCAATCTTCTGGCCCACCTCGTTTACTCAAAAAAGCTTAAGCCTAAATGGATCTCACTTAAAACTTCTTCATCTATTTCCTTTTGCAGAGCCTTTTCTAATGCAAGACGAGCGGTTTCTCCTCCAATTTTACCTATCGCCCAAGCAGCCGTTCCACGGATAACAGGCCGTGAGTCTGAAATCATGACTTCAATGAGATCATCAACAGCTGTTTCGTCTTTAAAATGTGCTAATGCAAAAATAGCATTACGCTGGATAGGCTTTTTTCCTCTCCATGATCCAGATAAAGGTCCAAACCTTTCTTTAAATTCCCGATTACTAATTTGAAGAAGCGGTTTTAATAGTGGTTTCACAATTTCAGGATCCGGCTCCATTTCCTCGTGAAAATAGAAGTTCTTCCCTTTGTTTTCCGGACAAGCCGTTTGGCAAGAATCACAGCCATATAGGCGATTCCCTAATTTCTCACGGAATTCCTCTGGAAGAAATCCCTTTGTCTGTGTGAGAAATGCTATGCACCTTTGTGCATTTAGCTGCCCCCCTTGCACTAAAGCTCCAGTAGGGCATGCCTCAATACATTTATTGCATGTCCCGCAGCGATCCTCCATCGGCTGGTCAGGCTCAAAAGGAATAGATGTTATCATTTCACCTAAATACACGTAAGAACCAAATTCCGGAGTAATGATGGAACAATTCTTCCCGCTCCAGCCAATTCCCGCTCGTTCCGCAACGGCTCTATCCACTAATTCCCCTGTATCTACCATTGACTTACATTTGGCATCAGGAACTAAGCCCTTAATAAATGCCTCCAGCAGCTCCAGCCGATTCCGTAAAACATGATGGTAGTCTTCTCCCCATGAAGCACGGCAAAATATTCCGCGTCTTTCCCCTTTAATACTCACAACTCTCTCGCTCATTTTAGAAGGGTAAGCAAGAGCTATAGAGATAATGGAGCGAGGCTCTTCCATCAGCAACGCAGGATTAACCCTTTTCTCAATATCCTTTTCTTCAAATCCTGATTGGTATTGAAGCTCCTGCTGGCGAATAAGCCGATTTTTCATTTCATCAAAAGTATTTGCTGTTGTGAAGCCAATTTTATCAATTCCAATTTTTTCACTGTATTCAATAATCTCTTGTTTTAATCTTGCCGAATTCACCTTGTCCCCTCCTTTCTATGATTGTATATATATATGAAGGTCCATATTATTATTTAAATCACCGCTTCCTATGATAAACTATTTTTAATCGATTTGGGAGGTGGGAAGGATGGAAATTCGTGTTTCTTCTGAGATTTGCGGACTTATACCAGATTTTAAAATCGGAATTATTCGTTACCAGAATATTGAGGTAGGCGAATCACCGCAAATGGTGAAAGGACGACTGCAGTTGTTTCAGGAATCCATTTACTTCGATTTAGAGGATAAAAATGTAACAGATTTAGATGGGATTAAAGAATGGAGACAGATTTTTAAAGCTGTAGGGAAAGACCCTAACCGCTACCGTCATTCAGCTGAAGCCCTATACCGCAGGGTCAAAAAGAAAAACTATCTACTGCCTGTGAACAGTGCTACTGATATTAATAACTTCTTCTCATTGCAATATCAAATACCACTAGGCATCTATGATATGGATAAGCTGATTGGGAGTGTGACGATGAGACTTGGAGAAGATGGTGAAGAATATGTTGGACTAAACGGCAGATCCAATTCGCTTCACCGTTTAATTGTAACAAGTGATGATTCAGGCTCTTTTGGCAGCCCTTTTGTAGATTCAGAAAGAACTTCTGTGACAGAAAAAACAAAAAACGCTATACATATTGTTTATTTACGCCCATCCTTCAATATCGATGAGGCGAATGAAATGGTCACTTCTCTTATGAATATGTTTATTCAAATTCATGGAGGACAAGGAAGTATAGAGATTATAGGGTGCTAAACTGGCGCCTTTTTTTGACATTAAAAAACGCAATACCTCGTTCTTTATTGAAACGAAACACTGCGTTGATATGTATGGAGCGGGTGATGGGAATCGAACCCACGACAACAGCTTGGAAGGCTGTAGTTTTACCACTAAACTACACCCGCATTTTACCTAAAAATAAAAAAACAGGTTTCCCTGTAAATTTCATAAACAATAATTTAACATTTTCTTAATATTACAACCTTTTCGAAGTATCGTCAAGTTTTTTTCGACAAATTTCTTTGTTTTTCTTCTTTAGAAATGTCCGTCCAAGGGATGTGGACGGACTTTTTGGTCGTGATTGAACCTTGAAATGTCCGTCCAACGGATGTGGATGGACTTTTTGGTCGTGTTGGGACCGTGATATGTCCGTCCAAGGGGCGTGGATGGACTTTTTGGTCGTGTTGAGACCTTGAAATGTCCGTCCAAGGGGCGTGGATGGATTTTTTGGTCGTGATAGGATAGTGAAAATTTTTCAGAATTCGTTTATAAATACCCAATTATTTCAAAATATTGACATCCTTCCATTTTCACATAAAAATATATATGTAACTATATAATGTTATTGATCAATTTTTTAATAGAAAGGAAGATACATATGTTTAAAAGAATTGCAGCAGATGCTTTAGGCTTGTCTGATATAGGGAAAATTATCGACCCTCAAGACTATGACAAAACCGAGGCTGATGACTATGTGATGCATGAGGATAATGAGAAGATTTATTTTCTTATTAAAACGAAGGCAGATGAATACTGTTTTACCAATTTAGCGCTGATCCATGTAGATGGGGAAAAAGCTATTTCGTCTAAGAGAACATTAAGAAGGTATTCGTATTATGAAAATGAAATATCCGATGTAACCTTAGAAACTGCTGGAAAAATCGATCTTGATATCGAAATTAAGTTCAAGTTAGGCTCACAAATTTTTGATATTGATGTTCAGAAAGATCAAATTGAAAAATTAAAAGATTTATATAAAGCACTGATTCGCATTTCCGAGATTTATAAAGAAAATAAAAAAAATGTAGGCTTAGCTGATGCAAGTCTTGAGAAGGCTGTTTCTGTTTTGCATGGTGCTCGCCTTGGCGAAAATACAGCATTAGAAAAAGAGTATCAAAAGCTAACAGATTTTGGCTTTGCTTGGCTCACCTCCGTCAGAGAACAATACCAAACCAAGGACTTTGGCAAAGTCTTTGAAAAATATATCAATAATTAAGAAGCTTAAATAAAATTGTTAACATAAAAGCAGCCTTTCATATGGAGGAAGGCTTTTTTTTCAATTTCTGAACAGGTTTTCTACTTTTCTAGATAAGCTGTCCATATAAACAGCTTTTCTAGACAGCTTTTTTATTTTTCTCGATAACCTGTCCATATAAACAACTTTATCGGACAGCTTTTTTACTTTTCACGAAAACCTGTCCGTATAAACAATTTTATTGGACAGCTTGACTGCTTTTCTCGAAAACCTGTCCGAATAAACCTTGAAGAAAATCTGCTTAAAGTCCTGCAAAATAAATTTCAGGTTTCAATTTTGAAAAAGCTTACTATTGTGTGACAAAAAACAATTCTGTTTTTACATTGTTATGGTATCCTAGGTATATACTACTTTTGGAGGTATCGAGATATGGCAATTACTATAGAAAACCCTAAAAATGCCAAAAGTGACAAACCGCAATTTTCAAGGACCAATCCATTTTTAGCACCGGTTCTTAAAAATAGTAATTTAAATGGAACAGACTCAAGTAAAGAAACAAGACATATTGAGTTATCATTAAAAGGTTCTGGCCTTTCATATGTTCCAGGTGATGCGCTTGGTATTGTTCCTGCAAATGATCCAGAACTTGTATCATCCCTTCTTGAAGAAATGGGATGGGACCGTGAAGAAATTGTAACTGTTGGAAAGCAAGGGGAGACGCTGCCATTGATGGAAGCGTTAACAACGTATCTTGAAATTACTCTGCTGACGAAGAAGATATTACAGCAGGCAGCAGCCCTCACAGAAAATGAAGAGCTGCAAAGGCTTATATTGGTTGAAAATGCAGATCAGCTTAAGGAATATTGCTATGGACGCGATTTATTAGATATGTTGCGCGATTTTGGCCCTTGGAAGGCATCTGCCCAAGAAATCGTCTCCATATTGAGAAAAATGACGCCGCGTCTTTATTCTATCGCAAGCAGCATAAGTGCTAATCCAGATGAAGTTCATCTAACCATCGGTGCTGTACGCTACACTGCTCACGGGCGTGAACGAAAAGGGGTTTGTTCAGTTCAATGTGCTGAACGAGTTCAAGAAGGAGATACGCTGCCAGTCTTTGTTCAAGTCAATAAACACTTCTATTTACCAGAGTCCCTAGAGAAAGATATTATTATGGTTGGTCCTGGTACAGGCATTGCTCCATTCCGTTCTTTCATCCAGGAATGGGCAGTCAATCAAGCAGCTGGCCGCACATGGCTCTTTTTTGGAGATCAGCATGAAGCAACGGATTTCCTTTATCAAGACGAATTGGAAAAATATCAACAAGACGGAGTATTAACAAAGCTTGATACTGCCTTCTCTCGTGATAAAGCTGAAAAAGTGTATGTGCAGCATAAAATGCTTGAACATAGTAAAGAATTGTTTGAATGGATTGAAAATGGAGCTTATTTCTACGTTTGTGGGGATAAGGAACGTATGGCGAAAGATGTTAACGATGCGCTTGTTACTGTTATTGAAAAAGAAGGTTCGATGACTCGAGATGAAGCCGAAGCCTATTTGAAAGATTTGCAGAAGCAAGGTCGTTATCAGCGTGATGTATATTAAATGAAACGCATTTTATTTTAAAGATCCTAAGTTTTAAAAATCCAGCTCCCTCCGTTCCATGTGAAATGGAGGAAGCTGGATTTTTTAATGAACTGTAAAGGTCATACTTTCTTTTTTAAAATAGCACGGACAGGGCTTCCATCTGCTTCTGCAAGCGGCAATGGGATAGCTGCCAACTCATATTCCCCTGGATCGATATGATCAAGCACAAGCCCTTCCAAAATATGAACTCCATACCGAGTCAGTTCATGATGAGCAGATAGTTCTTTGCTGTCTAAGGGATCAACCGAAGGCAAATCAAGGCCGATTAGCCGAACACCTTTTTGTGAAAGATAAGCTGCCAGTCCTGGCTCAATAAAGGGAATACTTTCTGGAAAAACCGCTCGATTTTTCCATGCCCCTGTATAGATTAACAGACGGGTCACCCTGGATAAGTCGACCTTACTTACTTCATCCACACCAATACTATCTTTATTCGGCAAATGGATGACAAGTGCTTTCCCAATATACAAATCTAAATCAAGTTCGATTACTCTTTTTCCATCATTATCAAAATGAAAAGGAGCATCAATATGTGTACCTGTATGTGCACTCATTGTGATTTGTCCGACATTTACGGACCCACTTTCTTCTTTGCTCCAGTTAACTTTATAAGAAAAAGGAGTATCTCCTGGCCAAACAGCTACTTTTTCATCCAATCGTTGTGAAATATCAACCCATTTACTCATGCACATTCCCTTTCATAGTTTCGTCCTTAAGCTCCACAGTTCTGGAAAGAATTGGTGATCAAGAACTTTTTTTAAATAGGGAACACCTGAAGAGCCGCCTGTTCCCTGTTTATGACCGATAATTCTTTCCACTGTGTTCATATGATGAAACCGCCAAGTCTGCTGCCCGCTTCCAATATCAACAAGCTTCTCGGCTAATTCGTATAAATCCCAATATTGATTCACATCTCGATAAACGGTCAGCCACGCTGCTTCCACAGTTGCATTTGACTTGTAATTTAGTGACCAGTCTCTATCAAGCGCCCCCTGATCGATTGACAAACCTCGAATAGCAAGAGCATGGATCGCCGCATCGTAAATGCTTGGCTTATTCAAAGCCTTGTTCAATGTTTCGAAAAGCTCGTTTTGATGCTTATAAACTACTAGTGAAGAAGCATTTTTATGCCCTAGTGCAAATTCAATCAGTCGGTTTTGGTATGATTGAAATCCTGATGAAGACCCTAGCTTGTCACGAAATTCTAAATATTCAGCGGGTGTCAACGTAGACAATACACTCCATGATTGAATCAATTGCTGTTGGATTCTTGAAACACGAGCAAGCATTTTAAAAGAAGGCTCTAAGTTATTTTGGTGAATACATTCTGTCGCTGCTGCAAGCTCGTGGATGATGAGCTTCATCCATAATTCACTTGCTTGATGGATGATGATAAACAGCATTTCATCGTGATGATTGGATAATAAGTGTTGACTAGAAAGGATTTTATCAAGATGTAGATAATCCCCATATGACATATATTTTTGGAAATCTGTATGTATCGTTTTTTCGAGACTGGTCTCCTGACTATGTTCATTAACGGGTTTTTTCTCCATACTTTTCACCTTCTTCTTATCCATATTTTCTGCTATTTGATAAATAAACCGTATCAAGAATAATACTTTCCGTCAATTAAAAATCTTAATATTTAAAAAATATAGATTATTTAAGTGAATTTTTATTTACTTCATACAAACTCTAAGATATCCTTCTAGTAACATATTAGAAGGGATTGAAGATTATTAATGACAACGAATTCATTTATCCCAACTAAAGGATATGCACAACAATTAGATCGAAATAGTATGACCTTTAGAGAAGAGTTTTACATTAAAGACGGTATTTATTATATGGACGGAAACTCTTTAGGACTGTTTTCTAAAAGGGCAGAAAAAACATTGCTTCTCAGTTTAGACGATTGGAGGAATCTGGGTATTGATGGATGGACTTCTGGGCATCAGCCTTGGTTTGATTTTTCGGAGAAATTAGGAGCATTGACTGCCCCGTTAATAGGAGCAAAGTCAGAAGAGACAATTGTTACAGGCTCAATCACAATAAATATTCATCAAATGTTAGCAACGTTTTACAAACCTGAAGGAACACGGACAAAAATAGTGGCAGATGAATTAGACTTCCCATCTGATATTTATGCGATAAAATCCCAATTGCACCTGTTTGGGCTTGATCCAAATGAACATTTAGTGCTAGTAAAAAGTCGTGATTCGCGCATTATTAACGAAGCCGATATCATTTCTTCTATGACTGATGAGGTCGCCATCGTCTGGCTGCCATCTGTTCTATATCGAAGCGGTCAGCTCCTTGATATGGAGCTTTTAACAAAAGAAGCTCATAAAAGAAATATATTAATCGGGTTTGATCTAGCCCATTCGATAGGGGCTCTTCCGCATTCCTTGCATGATTGGGGTGTCGATTTTGCAGTCTGGTGTAATTATAAGTATTTAAATAGCGGTCCAGGCGGCGTGGGAGGATTATTTGTACATGAAAGACATCATGGAAAAGCCCCTGGTCTAGCAGGTTGGTTCAGTTCAAATAAAGAAAAACAGTTTGATCTTGAACTGGATTTGACACATGCCCATTCGGCTGGTGCCTTCCAAATCGGCACTCCACATATATTAAGTACTGCCCCGCTCTTAGGGTCCCTCGAAATTTTTGCTGAAGCAGGAATCGAAAATATCCGTGAGAAGTCTCTAAAAATGACTGGATATATGATGTATTTAATCGGGACTGAACTTTCAGATTATGAATTTAGTATTGGAAACCCAGCAGAAAATGAGCGCCGTGGAGGGCATGTTTGTTTAGAGCACCGCGAAGCGGCACGAATTTGCAAAGCTTTAAAAGATCATCATGTCATCCCTGATTTCCGAGCGCCAAATGTCATCAGACTAGCCCCAATCGCATTATATACAACTTTTGAAGATATATGGGAGACCATTCAAATTTTAAAAAGAATTATGGTAAACGAAGAATATAAAAAATATGAAAATGCTAGAAATGTAGTAGCCTAGTTCTTTTTTAGCATACAAAAATTCCCAGACTTAGAGGCTTTCTCTTTTGGAACTCAAAAAGAGAAAAGCCTTTTCGTTTTAGGTTTCACTCTTCCATAATTTATACTCTATATTTTAATATACAAATAACGTCTTCCTATTACTTTTTAGAAAGACGTTAAAAAACATTGATAAGACATAAATCCAATTTTACTAGCAAAATAATAATTCTACGCTTCTTTCATCACCCATACCGAAACTGCTTTCTCCTCACCAACATTTACATAACGGTGAGGAGTAGTACTCTGAAAGTAAATACTATCGCCAGCTTGAAGAGAAATTTCATCTTCACCTAATGCAATATTCATTTCCCCTTGAATCACATATCCAAATTCAACCCCAGGGTGACTGACCAGCTCCATCTCGCTTTGCTCCCCTGGCAGAATTTCTACCAGTAAAATTTGCTCATCACTAAGATGGCTTGGCATCAGTTCATGGTACCTTACGATATCATTCGATAATTGCAGTAATCTGTGTTCACCTTTTCTAATGACAAATTGATTTTCTTTTGAGCCATCAAAAAAATAATTGATTGGAGTATTTAAGGCTGTGCATATTTTCCAGAAGTTGCTGACAGTTGGGTCCACAAGACCTCGTTCTATTTGTGAAAGGAGGCCTTGGCTTAAGCCCGTTTTCTCCGCTAAGTCAGCAAGTGTAAAGCCTTGCTTTTTGCGAATTTCTCTGACCTTGTATTCCTTTATCATCTATATAACCACCCTTCTAATAATGGCAAGCAGCCAGATGGTCTTGACCCCTGCCTTCAAGCTTAGGGCTGATTAAACATCTTTCAGTTCGCTTTGGACATTTTTCATAGAAAACACAGCTTACTTCTCCCTTAGGCGGCAAAGTTTCGGCAAAGCCTTTGATGCCTTGTTCATTCGTTTCAAAAAGGCTTGGCAATGATGATAAAAGGATTTCAGTATAAGGGTGCTGTGGATCATTAAATAGTTTGTCTGTTTCACCCATTTCGACAATATTGCCTTTATAGAGTACAGCTACTTTCGTACACATATATTTTATGACGGACATGTTGTGTGAGATAAATAAATAGGTTAAGCCTCTTTCTTTCTTTAATTCCTTTAATAGATTAAGAACCTGTGCCTGCACGGAAACGTCCAATGCTGAGGTTGGTTCGTCAAGGACGATAAATGAAGGATCTGTAATTAGTGCTCTGGCAATTGCAATTCTTTGACGCTGGCCACCACTGAATTCATGGGGATACCGGTCCAGATGCTCTTCTTTTAGCCCTACCCGTTTTATTAATTTTAATAAATTTTCGTACGAACCTTTTTGCCTTCTTTCTGTTTTATCAAGTGCATAGAGTGGTTCCAAAATAATTTCTTTAATGGCCATTCTAGGATCTAATGAAGATTGCGGATCTTGGAAGACGGTTTGTAATTCTCCTGGCTTTCTACGAATATACTTATTTCTTTTCCATAAAGGATTGCCTTGATAAAGGATATCGCCTCCTGTTGGAGATTCTAGCCCAATAAGTAGTTTGCCAAACGTACTTTTTCCGGATCCAGATTCACCGACAAGCCCCAGCACCTCTCCTTCAGATATAGAAATGGACATATTATCTAGGGCTTTCACGGTTAGTTTCCCTTTTTGATAATGCTTATGTACGTGATCCATTTCGATCATTACGGTCATAGAATCAATCCCTTTCCAGCCAACATGCTATATCATGCTGATTTTGCCATTGAATTAATTCAGGCTGCTTTGTCCGACAAATATCCATTACGTAATGGCATCTTGACGCAAACGCACAGCCTACTGGACGTTCCATTAAGTTTGGCACCTCGCCTTGAATCGCCTTTAATGGTTCATTCGCATCCTTGCCATCAGGTAAGGCTTCAATTAGTGCTCTGGTGTATGGATGCTGAGGAGCATGTAAAACCTCCTTCGTCTCACCGGACTCAATCACTTCTCCCGCATACATGACAACCGTTCGATCGCAAATCTGTGAAACGACCCCTAAATCATGGGTAATAAATAAAATCGATGTTCCTTTCTTCTCATTTAATTCTTTCATAAGCTGCAAAATTTCATGCTGAATGGTTACATCTAAAGCTGTTGTTGGTTCATCTGCAATAAGCAGATCAGGAGGGGCTGCCATCGCAAGCGCGATTACAATCCTCTGGCGCATTCCTCCGCTTAATTCAAACGGATATTGTTTAGCTACATGCTCTGGATTGTGAATATGTACATCTTTTAACGCATTAATCATTAATTGTTTCGCTTCTTTTTTGCTCACTTTCCGATGTCTGCGAATAACTTCTGATAATTGCTCGCCAACCTTCATCGTCGGATGAAGAGCCGTCATAGGCTCTTGGAAAACCATCGCAATTTTCTTCCCGCGAATGGTTTGTATTTCTTTTTTTGATAAAGTTAATAAATTTTCTCCTCTATATGAGATTTCTCCATTCGCTATTTGCGCATTATTTTCTAATAGACCTAATATTGAAAGGGCTGTGATTGATTTTCCTGAGCCTGATTCTCCTACGATCCCGACAATTTCTTTTTCCTGAATGGAAAGATTAATATTTTTTAGAGCTTCAATCGTTCCTCTGAAGGTTTGGAAATTGACATGTAAATTTTTTATTGCTAACATTCCACCGCCCTCCTATCTGCTTGATTTCGGATCCAATACATCACGGATTCCATCTCCAATTAAATTTAAGGCTCCTGCCGATAAGAAAAGTAATAAACATGGAAATGTCGGATACCACCAGAAATCCAGCAAGTACTTCCAGCCAATACTAATCATAGCTCCCCATTCAGGTGCTGGCGGTTGTGCCCCTAAGCCCAAAAAGCCTAATGTGGCAATTAATAGAATCGCATCCCCTACATCTAATGTCCCTTGAATGATGACAGGAGAAACTGAATTCGGCATAATATGTTTTCGAATAATTCGAAGCGGATGGATGCCGAACGTTTGCGCAGATTTAACAAATAATGACTCTCGTAAACTTAATGTTTCACTTCGAGCTAAACGAACATAGACAGGAATCTTTACAATCGCAATTGCAATCATCGCATTTTGAATACTTGGCCCTAATGCTGCAGCCAAAGCCATTGCCAAAATCAATGTTGGGAAGGCTAGGACCATATCCATTATTCTCATTATGACTTGATCAATCATCCCGCCGAAATACCCCGAAATCGTTCCAATCATTAATCCAATAGCAGCAGCAATCAAAATGGCTAATATTCCTAACCCTAATGACAATCTTGCCCCATACAAAATTCTTGTAAAAATATCTCTTCCGACTTCATCTGTGCCAAACCAATGGGACCATGATGGAGGCTGGAATTTATTTGCTGCATCAATAACGGTCGGGTTATACGGAGTTAATAGTGGAGCCAAAATCGCAGCCAAAATAATCACACCTAAAATGATTCCGCCTGCCATTGTCAGCTTATTTTTTTTCAGCTTATATAATAGTGCACTTCTTTTCACTAGAGGCAGCTGTTGTATATCCGTTTGTGGCTGTGCTTCCAATTCATTTTCCTCCTTTCTATCATTCTTTTATTTGAGGATTTAGCACATAATAAGAGAGGTCGACAATTAGGTTAATGAGCACATACCCAATCGAAATAAATACAGTAAATCCCATCATAGCCGGGAAATCTAAATAGGAGATGGATTGAACCACATATCTTCCCATTCCAGGCCATCCGAATATCGTTTCAGTCACGACCGCACCGCCAAGCAATGCGCCAAACGAAACCCCGATGATCGTGATGGTTGGGATTAAAGCGTTTCGTAAACCATATTTGATTAAGAGATATGGTCCATGGATTCCATTTGCAATTGCTGTTCGAAAATATTCTTTTTCCAATACCTCTAACATGCTCGCCCTAACTTGGCGTGTGATAATGGCTAATTGGGCAAAGGACAGGACAATCGCCGGAAGTATGATATGACGAAGACTGCTCTGAAAAGCAACAAAGTCCCCGCTTAACAAGCTATCGAGCAAATAAAACCCAGTGACATGTGTAGGTGGATTAATATGCATATCAATTCGTCCGTTTGCCGGAAACCAACCTAATAATCCGTAAAAAATAAATATCACAACCAACCCGCTCCAAAAAACCGGTGTGGAAATTCCACTAATCGTAAAAATTCTGCTCGCATGATCCCAAAACGTATTTTTCTTAACGGCCGCTAAAATACCGAGCGGAATTCCAATAACAATGGCTATGAAAAAAGCTAGTATCGCTAATTCTAATGTTGCTGGGAAAAAGACAAGCAAGTCATCCAACACA
Organism: Bacillus sp. JJ1773; assembly: GCF_036962035.1. NCBI lineage: Bacteria > Bacillati > Bacillota > Bacilli > Caryophanales > Bacillaceae > Bacillus > Bacillus sp. JJ1773. The sequence goes on along the minus strand of NZ_JBALNX010000113.1, from coordinate 2,830 downwards.
GGTTTTTGCGTACGAATAGACGTACCTAAATCCCCGCTCAGCAACCCCTGCATGTAATGGGCATATTGGGTCAGAACCGGCTGGTCTAGACCCAATTGCTTTCTAACTTGTTCTAATGTTTCTTCATTGGCCCGTTGACCGGCCATCATACTGGCCGGGTCACCGGGAATAATATTTGAAAGAATAAACGTTATAAAGGTAACGCCAAAAACAACAAAAACTAGTAGCAATAATCTTTTGAAAATCATTTTTGCCATAACAATCCCCCGCTATTATCGCAGATTAACGGGCAGTAAGATCCCCAAATTAAGGTTCGGGCATAAACATTTAATAGTATTTTGGGGATCAACTGCCCATAAAGGCCCGATTATAGGAACACAGACTAAGAACGCGACCTCCTGTGGCAACGTCTGTGTGACCCACATCCTGTGGGACGCAACTAACAATCAGTAAGATTATGGCTGACTAAAAGCGCCACATACAATGGCAACTTAGTCCTAGCACTCCTATTCGTCTGCCTCCCACTGATTGAAGTTTCACCTTACTGCTTATTCATCTCTGCTAAATTATAAATTCCTTCAAGCATTGGATTGTAAACAAAACCTTGGACAGATTTACTTACTGGCAAGGTAAAATCCTTTTGGAAGAGTAAGATATACGGTGCTTCTTCAATAACAATATCTTGGATGTCAAAATACAAAGCTTCCCTTTCTTCTTGGTTATTAGAAGTTGCCGCTTGCTTTAATAATGTATCAACCTGATCATTTTTATAGAAAGCACGGTTTCCGGCTAATCCGAAGTTTGCTGAGTCATACCAATAGTTCATAAACATATATGGATCACCAAAGTCCGGGCTCCATACGCCAAGAGCTAAATCAAATTCCCCTTTATCCATCATTTCGCGTGAAGTAGCATAAGCAACCTTGTTCAGTTCAACATTTACACCAATCTCTTTTAAATTCGCCTGAATCGTTAATGCTTCTGTTTCCCACCATGTTTTATTATCTGAATACAATAAAGTCAGGGTTACATCAGTTGCTCCTGCTTCAGCTAATAGCTCTTTTGCTTTTTCAATATTTAGCTCATATTGGATGGCATCTTTATTATGACCCCATAATCCATCTGGAACAGGCCCTCTCATCGGTGTAGCAAATCCTTGGTGAACAACATCAATCATTGAATTATAATCAATTCCATAGCTTAGCGCCTGTCTTACTTTAGGTTCTTTTAATGCTTCATTTCCTTTACTGGAATTAACATATACATAGTCCACTAGCAAGCTTGGTTTTTGTAATAACTCTACATGATCCATCGAGCGGACGGATTCGATCTGTTCTGTCGGAATTCCCTCAGCAATATCAATTTCTCCCTTTTCTAATTGCATGCGTTGTGTAGCCCCGTCAGCAACAATTCTAAAATATACTTCTTCAATGCTAGGTTGAACCTTCGCCTCTTTATTAACAGAAAGTTTTATATACTCACCTTGTTTCCATTCCGTTAATTCATATGAGCCGCTTCCCATCGTATTATTTGCTAAATAGTTTTGTCCTAAATCTCCATCCTTTTCATGCTCCATAACCTTCGGATTCACAATTCCCCCATAGTTAGCTGCCAAAGTGGATAAGAAAGGCGGGAAGTTTTCTTTTAATGCAAATGTCACCACATATGGAGACTCCACCTTAATCTCTGAAATAACACCATAAACTTCTGCAGGACCGTTGCCAATCTTTAATGTCCGTTCAAAAGTAGTTTTAACCGCTTCTGCATTAACCTCTGTTCCATCGGAAAATTTATGGCCCTCATTTAATGTGAATGTCCATGTCTTTCCATCCTCACTTACCTTCCATTCCTTAGCTATTCCTGGTTTTACTTCAGTTGACTCACCATCATACTCTACTAATCTCTCATAAGCAGGGTATGTAATTTTCCATGCTGAGTTATCCATCGTAACCGCAGGATCCAGCGTCCCTTGGTCAGCTGTCATGGCAACAGTCAAGATTTTCTTTTCTGTGCTGTCACCATTAGCCGTTTCTGTGCCTTCCTTTTCCCCTGTCTTCGCAGGAGCATTCGAGTTTTGTACACAACCTGCCAAAACGATAAGTACACTAAACAAAAGGAACATTAACTTTTTCTTCATTTTTACCCCTCACTTTTCGATCTCTTGATATAGGATACCTTTGAAATATTCCTGCTTTCCCTTTTTCTTTGCCCAGCTTTTCGTGCCGTATTCAAAATGCCACCACTCATCCGTATTTGAAATAAAGCCAACCCCCATCATGACATTTTTTAATATTCTCCTGTTGATTAAAAATTCTGTCTCTTCGGATGACAAGTCAGCCTTTTTCTCAAACCAATCAAGCTGGGACCTTTCATGGAATTCATCAAATTCACTACCCATCTGAAGCCACCCATGTTGATCAGCTATCGTTAGATCAACAGCCCCTCCCGATAAATGCGGGGATGGATTTGTAATATCTTTAGTTGGAGTCGCCACAAATTTATATAGCTCCTGTTCTAATTCCATATCTTTAAAACCTTCATTTTCTAAATCACGCTTCGTTTGTTCATAAATCGCCCTTTGCGTCTCGTAGGAACGCCACCCATCAAGGATTACAAAAGAGATTCCTTCAGGTAAAAGATGAGAAGCTTCAAGCAGCTTTTCCATAACCTCTTTCCTTAAATAACATTCGTTTTCCGCACCAGGTAAACCATTCAAAAAATAATAAGGATAAATATGTATTTTCTCAGATGCCTCTGAAACTGGAACCAACACTTTTTTCACCTCAAAATCGTTTTAGCTTTCTAGGTTTTTTTGCTCACCTCCTACTTC
>NZ_JBALNX010000112.1:0-17089 GCF_036962035.1 Bacillus sp. JJ1773 | reverse complement strand
TTCCCTTCTACTCGACTAGCGGAAGAAGAAATTAGAATTGGAATGGATGAAACCAAAAGTGAGCAAGAATTACGAGAATATTTAAAAGAAAGTATCGATATAGTTCATAGTGAAAAGATTTTGGTTTTCAACCTCGATATATCAAGCGATTTATTTGCTTATATTGAAGATAAATATGATGGGGGCAAAGGGTACTTTATAGAAGGTATACCTTCAAAAGAAAATTTAATGAAACAGTATTGGGAAAGTATGAGTACTCACGATGACTATTTGAAACACAAACCTCTTGGACTAAAGTGCAGCATTAAGTCATATGAAAGTAGATAAGAAGGGTAATTTCTATTTTACTAATAACATTAACAAGGACATTTTCTCTTATTGGTAGAATAAATAGAATGAAGAATGAAGAATGAACGATTAATTTCTGAAGTGAATATTTCATTTCAATATTTTAGCGGAGAGAACCATATGAAATGGTGGAAATTGTTTCTACTGTTCTTGCATACTATTTTTTTAATCGATCTAATAGTTGAAATAATAAAGAAACTTTCTTGAAGTACGAGAGAAATCATTTAATTCGTATTTTCAATATGCCATGATCGGGCACAATTAAGCTCCTTCTTAATGGTGCATTTAACTCCACTCGCATCCTATTTTGGTTTAGTGAAGATTTTCCCATTATTTAACTCACACCAATCTAATTCGTGAAAAGTTTCCTTCTCTCCGTATTTTTCCAAAAAAGCTTCTTTATTTTCAAATACTTCCATTAAACCATTTTCTAATAATGTTATCATTCGANNTGAAACAGCTATTAATTCACCTATATGGATAATGTCAGAAACATTTTTCATAATGTCCTCTCCTTTACCGACAAAGATAGTTTCTTTTCTTTAAAAGATTAAATATGTTTTCATTTATGTTTATGGATATTATTATTTTTCTAATTTTTTATAAAAACATACACTAAGCAAACTTCCTTTAAATAAGGCTATTTTTCGTACAAGGGATTATTGCCTTCCAGTACAAAGACATTCAGCATGTTAAATAGGGCCATTTGGAGGAATGACTTTACTTAAAGCAAACGATATTTATGTTAAGATGTAGGTAGAATTGAACTTAATTAGGCCAGGTTTTTGTAAGATGGATTCGCATTCATTGAGAATTAAAATACTATCCTATCCAAAATCATATAGCATTTGTTATTGGTGTTTTATATAAATACTTCATTTAGATTAATTGTTAAAATGTATTCTAAACAAGGTTTATTAGTAAAAGAAACTGTACTCGTGGAAGGAGCTCCCAGTGAAATCGTTTACAGAAGGTTTTTAGGGAAACTAGCGTGGATAGATAATAATACATTTCAAGTGGCTTCAAATACAAGCCAATGGGTAGGGTCAATAACAATTTAATTTTGAGTTGTTCTTAAAATAAAAGGTGCTTTACTACAATAATAATCTTTAACAAAATGTCGTATTCCCTGAATAAGGATAAGGCCAGTTTTTCATTAGGGCTATTTTCAACGTTAACAGTTTTGGAGAACACCACGTCTGGAATCTACGCAAACAATCTGAATACCATGTGAATAGGTGTACAGATTGTTTGCGTAGTTTTTTAAAATTTCATTTAGAGAATAGTTGAGCTATATCGAACAGCCGTCAGGACCACAAACACCACCATCGGTAGAGCCAAATGTTTTCAAAGTAGGTTTAATGCCTTCTTCTGCAATTTTTTCTAATGCTTCTTTAAATACCTCTTTTGGTTGAGCACCTGAAACAGAGTATTTATTGTTCATTACAAAGAATGGAACACCACTTATTTGCATGCTTCTTGCATCTTTGATGTCATTTTGAACATCTGCTAAATAAGCATTTTCATCTTCAAGAATGGACTTCACTTTCTCTTCATTAAGTCCAACTTCTATTGCTAATCCAATTAATTGTTCATTGTTTGGAAGGAATTTATTTTCGCATGTTTCCATTACAAAAAGTCAAAAAAAACTCTAAATCGCATAGGATTTAGATGTTATAAGAAGATTCCGTTCGATGAACTCAGCTAATCCGTCATTTTCATGGTGTCCTGTAATAAAATCAGCTGCAGCTTTAACCTTTTCGCAAGCGTTCCCCATGGCCACACCAGTACCTGCATGACGAAGCATCTCTATATCATTGGGTCCGTCTCCAATGGCTACGACTTCACTTGGACTCATTCGAAATTCAGTAAGTAAGCTTTTAATGGCAGACCATTTGGAAACATTTGGAGCAACTAGCTCAAATCCGTCATTCCAATCGATGACTTCTGCTTCTTTTTTAAACAATGCGGATAATTCCGGACATGGTGCACCTGTTCGAACACTGTATTTAAGAACATCTTGATAATTTACTTGTCTTAAGTCACCAATATACAGTGGCGGGATTTGCCCAACTTTTGCCCAATAATCGACTTCTTTATTTGATTCCTTATAATAAATCCCATTTGCTGTATGGATGATAACATTACAAGGACTTTCAGCGGTCAAATTGTGGAAACGTTCTTCGTTTAATCGGACGGTCTTCATTTGAATCATTCTACCTGTCTCTGCATCGTGAATAGCGGCACCATTCAAACAGATCATCGGAGTTTGTAATCCAATTTCCTTATGGTAGGGAGCAGTTATGTCATAGTGTCGACCAGTGGCTAGAAAAACTTTGACTCCCTGATTAATTAGCTTATAAATGGCTTCTTTATTTCGGCTGGAAATGGAGTTTGAGGCCTTTAATAGTGTACCATCCATATCAATAAATATTGCACGCACATTCATTTATCTGCCTCCTCATTCGTTGATAAACCAATTGTATTATCTGAATATTAAAGCCAAGTAAATTCAATGTATAGATTTAGTGAAGAGTGGTGAGCAGTGGACGTTACTTTGCAAGAAAAGAGGGTTTGTATGTGGAAAGTAGGGAATAACCATGGTTAACTGGATGATTTTCCTTGGTTAAATTGGAAGATATATAGTTTTTAATCTTAAGAGGATATTGAATCCGTTATATTTATTAAATGACCCTATTTTAAGAGCTAAGCGGGGACACCAAGTACTCTAATTACGAAAAACTCAATGAAATCACTGCTTTTTTCAAAATAGGGATCCTCTGACCCCAAATATAAGGAATTAACTCATTTTGTCACAATAAAAGGAACTGATGTCCGCTAAGTTCAGAATGAAATATCAAGAAATTAATGGTTATTTCATTTGCCTATGGTTCAGCAATTTTACATGCCAAAAGTAAAATATGTATAAAAAAAGACCAATCCTGTATGCGAATGGTCTGTTAATTTGTATGTTATTTTCAATGTTTCTCTACAAATACTGAACAACTATGAAAAATCCGACACATTTTTCTTTTTATTCATTATGCCAAATGGTTGCAAGTGTTCCTTCTCCAGCATGAGCAGCGATCGTGGAGCTTATTTCTCCGATGAAAATATCGAGATTAGGGAAGTGTGCTTTTATTTCTGAAGCGAGTTTATTTGCTTTATCCAGCACATTTCCATGAAGAATTTGTACTTGTAATATTGAATGCTTCTTATAGGATTCACCAAGCAGATCTAGCATACGTTTAATTGCTTTCTTTTCAGATCGAACCTTGTCGAAAAGTCCAAATTCACCATTTGTGTTTATTCGGATAATAGGTTTGATTTTTAGAAGACTGCCGAGTAAATAGGAAGTACCTGACATTCGTCCGCCTTTATAAAATTGATCAAGACTTCCTAGCAAAATATAATTTTCAGATTTGGCTGCTTCTTTCTGAAGAATTTCTGCGATATTTTTAGCAGGCATGCCGTCATTTAAAAGATTCATGCCTTTATATATTAAAGTCGTAATAGCATAGGACATCGATTTAGAATCGACTGTATCAACCGGAAAACCGGCAAGCGCAGCACCTGATAGACAGCTATTAATGGTTCCACTTAATTTTCCAGAAATATGAACGGCTATAGCTGAGTCATATTTACCTTTTAATTGTTCAAAAAGCTCCGCAAATCTCCCAGCTGAAGGCTGTGAGGTTTTTGGTATTTCTTTCGATGAACGAATACGGGAATATAGTTGATTTGTATTTAAATCTATCCCATCCTCAAATGTTTCATCGCCAAAAGTAATGGAGAGCGGGACGACATAAACATCAGGATGATTCCGCAGCTCATCTGTAATAAATGCCGTGCTGTCAGTAATCCAGGCTATCTTTTTGGTTGTCATAAATTCATTTGTCCTTTATCAAAAATTTACCCGCTGAAAGGCAATGCCAATATATTGAAACACATCGGATCCTTTTAAAAAAATGATTGTAAAATATCTATATTGAAAAAATAATACATACTAAACTATTGATCTTATTTGCCGGGCCTGTTTTATTATACACTAAATGTAAGCGTTTAAAAGACTCAATGATAAAATTCATTTTTTGCTCACATTTAAGCAAAAAACCCCTGAAAAATCAGGGGTTATGAATGGGATTTATTACGATTGGAGCTGTTGGGACCATTCCTCTACGTCCCAAACCTTCGTTACCCAGTCTTCATAGAAATCAGGTTCGTGGCAAACTAGCACGATTGTACCTTTATATGATTTTAATGCTCGTTTTAATTCTTCCTTTGCAACAACATCCAGATGGTTTGTAGGCTCATCGAATAGAAGCCAGTTGCTTTCATTCATAAGGAGCTTGCATAAGCGAACTTTTGCTTGCTCGCCGCCGCTTAATTGATTTAAAGGACGAGAAATATGCTCATTCTTCAAGCCGCATCGAGCGAGAGCAGCACGTACTTGATGCTGATCCATGGATGGGAACTCACTCCAAACATCATCAATCGGAGTGATGTTTCCAGCTTTTACTTCCTGTTCGAAATAAGAAGGGAAGAGGAAGTCTCCACGCTCCACTTTACCACTTATTGGCTTTATCTTTCCAAGCATTGTCTTCAAAAGTGTAGATTTACCGACACCGTTACAGCCGACAATCGCTATCTTTTCACCGCGTTCAATCGTGATTGACATTTTTGGTAATAAAGCATGTGTATAACCAATCTCAAAATCCTGCCCATCAAAAACATAACGGCTGCTTCCGCGGGATTCTTTGAAATCAAAAGTTGGTTTCATTGCTGTTTCAGGGCGATCAATTCTTTCCATGCGATCAAGCTGCTTTTGTCGGCTCTTTGCTCTGCCTGTCGTTGAATATCGCGCTTTATTTTTCGAAATGAAATCCTCTTGTTTCTTAATGAATTCCTGCTGTTTCTCATATGCATTAATATGCTGGTTTTTATTGATTTCCGCTAATTCTAGGAATTTATCATAGCTGGCTGTATAACGGGTCAGCTTCGAGAATTCCAGATGGAAAATGGTGTTTGATACTTGGTTCATGAATTCTGTATCATGGGAAATGAGCATGAAAGCATACGGATACTCTTTCAAATAATTCGTCAGCCAGCGAATATGCTCAACGTCCAAATAGTTGGTCGGCTCATCAAGCAATAGGACTTGTGGCTGTTCTAAAAGGAGCTTTGCCAATAAAACTTTTGTACGTTGGCCACCACTTAGTGCGGAAACGTCCCGATCCAGTCCGATGGCATCTAACCCAAGCCCGCGTGCTGCTTCCTCAATTTTAATATCAAGGGAATAAAATCCGCCTGCATCAAGACGATCCTGAATTTCTCCCATTTCTTCTAATAATGCTTCAAGTTCTTCAGGTGTTGCCTCCGCCATTTTTGAAGTCACTTCATTCAGAGCCTTTTCTTGTTCAAAAAGCGGAAGAAAAGCATCCTTTAGGACATCCCGCATTGTTTTTCCTGGTGTCAAAACTGTATGCTGATCAAGGTATCCATAATGAACATTAGGAGTCCATTCAACACGACCTGAATCATGAATTAATTGTTTAGTAATAATATTCATCAAGGTCGATTTCCCAACCCCGTTTGCACCAACTAAACCTACATGATCTTCTGCAAGTAATCGAAAGGAGACATCTTTAAAAAGTGTTCTGTCACCAAATGTGTGACTTAATTTTTCAACATTTAATAAACTCATTATTAATCACCACTTCATCGAAAGTAATCCATTTTTACATAATACAAGATTTTTTCTTATAAAACTAGCATTTTTAGCTGCTAAGAAGGTGGAAAATGATTGGATATAAAGGGAAAAGAAATTTGATTGACAAAAATTCAGATGAACTTTGAACAAACCATTTATTCAGAAAAGAGGGGAATTTTTTTATTTGAATATTTTCAAAAGAAAAAACCACATTATAAGTAATTTAATGAAAGGGGATGAATGATCATAAAAAAGGAGAATAATAAACAGGTTCCAAATGTCTCAGGAAGTTTTCAGGTTGTCAGTGAAGAGCAAAAGAATTCTTTAGAAGAAGCAATAGAAAATGGTGAATTAGACGAAGAAAGTTTGTATTACGCGAGAGTTTTTATGGAAGAGTAAAAAAACAGGCAAGCAAAAAGCACACCAAATTTAGTAAATAATCGGTGTGCTTTTTTATCATTTTGCTTTTGACTAGAAAATTATCTTTCTTCCTTTACTTCAACTTCGATTTCATTCAATGGGATACCAATCGCATTTGCGACACCTTCACCGTAAGCAGGATCCGCTTGATAGCAATGTTTAATATGGCGAATCTGAATATGTCTTTCAACACCATTCATATTACGAGCTGTATTTTCAAACAATACTTGCTGTTGTTCTTTGCTCATTAAGTTGAAGAGACGGCCAGGCTGTTCAAAGTAGTTGTCATCATCTTCTCTAAAATCCCACTGACCGGCATCCCCTTGGAGAGCAAGGTACGGTTCTTTATACTTAGGTTGTTCTTTCCATTCACCATAACTGTTTGGTTCATAGTGAATGGTGCTGCCTTTGTTGCCGTCCACTCTCATTGCTCCATCACGATGGTAGCTGTGGAAAGGGCACTTTGGCTGATTAACAGGAATTTGATGGTGGTTAACACCTAAACGATAGCGCTGAGCATCTCCGTAAGAGAATAATCTGCCTTGCAGCATTCTATCAGGTGAGAAGCTAATACCTGGTACGACATTAGCTGGTGTAAAGGCAGCCTGTTCTACTTCAGCGAAATAGTTTTCTGGATTCCGATTGAGCACCCATTCTCCAACCTCGATGAGAGGGTAGTCCTTCTTATACCATACTTTAGTTAAGTCAAATGGGTTATCAGGATGATTTTTTGCTTGTTCCTCTGTCATCACTTGGATGTACATTTTCCATTTTGGGAAGTTGCCATTTTCGATATTTTCATAAAGATCTCTTTGATGGCTTTCACGATCTTTTCCAACAAGTAGTTCTGCCTCTTCGTCAGTGATGTTTTCAATGCCTTGTTGTGAACGCATGTGGAATTTCACCCATACTCGTTCATTTTGATCATTGATCATACTAAATGTATGGCTTCCGAATCCATGCATCGTACGGTACGACTTCGGAATTCCGCGGTCACTCATGACGATGGTCACTTGGTGCAATGCTTCAGGAAGGGAAGTCCAGAAGTCCCAGTTGTTGTTAGCGTTTCGCATATTCGTGCGGGGGTCACGCTTAACAGCATGGTTCAAATCAGGGAATTGCATCGGGTCTCTGAAGAAGAACACGGGTGTATTATTTCCAACGAGATCCCAGTTTCCTTCTTCCGTATAAAATCTCATCGAAAATCCACGAATATCCCGTTCAGCATCTGCTGCACCACGCTCACCAGCAACTGTAGAGAAACGTACAAACATATCTGTTTGTTTACCAATTTCAGAGAATATTTTAGCCTTTGTATATTTTGTAATATCATGGGTGACAGTAAACGTCCCATAGGCACCAGATCCTTTTGCATGCATTCGTCTTTCAGGAATCACTTCTCTGTCAAAATGAGCTAGCTTTTCTAGTAACCAAACATCCTGCAATAGGATCGGGCCTCTTGGACCTGCAGTCATCGAGTTCTGATTATCAACAACAGGGGCGCCTGCCGCAGTAGTCAATTTCTTTTGATTTTCATTATTCACGAAAAATTACCTCCTAGCATTTTTATTAATTTAATATTTTACTTTCTCACTCAATGATAACATTTATCAAAGGGAAATCAATATCAAATTATAATTAATTTAAATTGATAAATGTTATAAAGGTAATTAACATAATAACAGTGAATAGTAGTTATGAAGGCAGTGTTAAAATAAAGTAGCAAGTATTAAAAGAAACAGGCACTTAATAGCAACATTAATATATCTATATTTTCAAACTTGGACAAAAGAACTTCTTTTTTAAAACTAGAGACTTAAAAAAACATTGTGTTTTCAAGATCGCAGATTGTCTCGAATCGTACCTTTGAAAAGATCAGCAGTATATTCATCAAGCGTATGTAGGAACTCTTTTTAGAAAATTGGACAAACTATTTTTAAATAGGGGTTGTACTAATATAAAATTTAGATGCAAAAACTGTCCTTTAGATATATACAAATAAATAAATTGTGATAAAGTATTACTTAATATTCCTTTATATATCTAGCTTTTTTGTAAAAACAACTGTCTTTTTGGGAGAGACATTTGTTTTTAGGAAAGCGACAAACAGGAACTGAATACGTAAGGGGGCCTTGATTATGTCAAGCAAAACATTAGATGCTTTTTTAAAGGAAAACCTAGAAGAGTTAAGAGGTAAGGGACTGTATAATGTTATCGATCCGTTAGAAAGTCCAAACGGACCAATTATTAAGATTAATGGCAGAGAGCTGATAAATCTATCTTCCAATAACTATTTAGGGTTAGCTACTGATGAGCGATTAAAGGAAGCCGCTACAAAAGCAATTAATAAATACGGGGTTGGAGCGGGAGCTGTTCGGACGATTAACGGAACATTGGCCCTGCATGTAAAGCTAGAAGAAAAACTAGCTGAATTTAAACATACAGAGGCTGCTATTGCGTATCAATCTGGCTTCAATTGTAATATGGCTGCTATCTCAGCTGTTATGGACAAAAATGACGCAATTCTTTCCGATGAATTGAATCATGCTTCTATCATTGATGGCTGCCGGTTATCAAGAGCAAAGATCATCCGTTTTAACCATTCTGACATGGAAGATTTAAGAGCAAAAGCAAAAGAGGCGAAGGAATCTGGCTTATACAATAAAATCATGGTCATTACAGATGGCGTTTTCTCAATGGATGGAGATATCGCCAAGCTTCCTGAAATTGTGAAAATCGCAGAAGAATTCGACCTGATTACTTATGTAGATGATGCTCACGGATCAGGAGTTTTAGGTGATGGTGCAGGAACTGTCAAGCATTTCGGGCTTTCTGATAAAATTGATTTTCAAATCGGTACTCTCTCAAAAGCAATTGGTGTTGTTGGCGGATACGTTGCCGGAAAACAAGAGCTAATAGATTGGTTAAAAGTAAGAAGCAGACCATTCTTATTCTCTACATCGTTAACTCCGGCAGATGTGGCTGCAAGTATAAAGGCAATTGAAATATTAATGGAAAGTACTGAATTGAATGAGAAGCTTTGGAAGAATGCTAATTATTTAAAAACTGGCTTAAAGAACTTAGGCTTTGATATTGGTGATAGTGAAACTCCGATCACGCCTTGTATTATTGGCGATGAAGTAAAGACACAAGAGTTCAGCAGAAAGTTGAACGAGGCGGGCGTTTATGCGAAGTCAATCGTGTTCCCGACTGTTCCGCAGGGCACTGGAAGGGTTAGAAATATGCCAACAGCAGCACATACGAAGGAAATGCTTGATCAGGCTATTGCAATATATGAACAAGTAGGGAAAGAAATGGGTGTAATTTAATTAATTTGCCCCTCATTCAACATTTTTGAAGAATGGCAATGGAGACGAGAATTTTCACAGAGGAAGGTTTGGTTATTAAATGAAAAAGGTTTTTATTACAGGGGCTTTAGGTCAAATTGGATCTGAGTTAACGTTGAAACTTAGAGATATTTATGGAGCAGACAATGTAATTGCCACAGATATAAGAAAAAATGATTCAGAGGCTGCACTTTCTGGTCCTTTTGAAGTTGTAGATGTAACAGACACGAAAACGATGATTGAAATGGCTAAGAAGTATCAAGTGGATACTATTATTCATATGGCTGCCTTACTTTCGGCTACCGCTGAAAAAAATCCGGTATTCGCTTGGAATTTAAATATGGGCGGGCTCATGAATGCTTTAGAAACAGCGCGTGAGTTAAATTGCAAATTTTTCACTCCTAGCTCAATCGGTGCCTTTGGTCCATCTACACCAAAGGATAACACCCCTCAAGACACCATTCAGCGTCCTACGACTATGTACGGTGTAAATAAAGTGGCGGGAGAATTACTTGCAGATTATTACTATTATAAATTTGGCGTTGATACAAGAGGTTTGAGATTTCCAGGATTAATCTCACATGTGACCCCTCCTGGAGGCGGTACAACCGATTACGCTGTTGAAATTTACTATGAAGCAATCAAAAATAAACACTATACTTCCTATATTGCGGAAGGAACCTATATGGATATGATGTATATGCCTGATGCATTAAATGCAATTGTAGACCTGATGGAGGCAGATGCTTCAAAATTAAATCATCGAAATTCATTTAATGTGACAGCAATGAGCTTTGAACCGGAACAAATCGCTGCAGAAATTAGAAAGTCCATACCAGAGTTTACGATGGATTATCAGGTGGATCCTGTTCGTCAAAAGATTGCGGACAGCTGGCCAAATTCGCTTGATGCCACAGCTGCAATAGAAGAGTGGGGCTTTAAGGCAGAATATGATCTTTCAAAAATGACAGCAGATATGTTAGAAAAGCTACGTAAATAATTTAAATTGCAAACCAAAAGGCAGCAAATAAAGCTGCCTTTTTTTTATATGTTAGGAAAGGTTAAATTGAAGTGCATAATCATAATATTAATTTGAATACTATTCTAAATTAGATTCAGAATATTTTTTATTATAATATTATTCNNATTTATCTATTGATTAAAATGATTAATCTATTTGAATAGCTTAAAAATTAAAATATATTAAGAAAATTCAATTGACATTATTATTCTATGCATTTATATTTTTATTATATAGAAATAGGAAAGTGCCTATTTTTTCTTAGTTCATTATTATGGAAAAATAGCTATCTATAATAGAGGTGGCGATGCAATCAGCTAATGCTGATATCAACTCGATTAAGTAAATAGGCAGTTGTTCACCTAGGTAAGAAGTAATCTACTCTAAAATAAATAACATTAATATTAATAATTGTAACTTTTTGTATGCGCTTACAAATGTATACTGAGTTCCTAAAACTACTTCAATAATTCTCTACAAAAGATGACTTCTTCCTTTATTCTAGATGACTCTGTTGTTTGGATACCTGGTAAACATCTGGACCTTTGATCTTAGTCAAATATGGAAAAATTGTGCAATACTTTAATCGCGTTATTAGTTTAGTAAACAATTGTACCCACCTCGAAAAACAGGGAGTGAGAAATCTATGCATGAACAACAATTGGAGAGAGGTCTAAAGAACAGGCATGTCCAACTAATCGCCATTGGCGGGGCGATCGGAACTGGATTATTTCTTGGAGCAGGAAAATCTATTCATTTAACAGGGCCTTCAATTTTATTTGCTTATATGATTACAGGCATAGTTTGCTTTTTAATCATGCGCTCACTTGGAGAGTTGCTCTTAAGTAATCTGAAATATCATTCTTTTGTTGACTTTGTTCAAGATTATTTAGGGAATATGGCAGCATTTATCACCGGATGGACCTACTGGTTTTGCTGGATTTCAATTGCAATGGCTGACTTAACAGCAGTTGGTCTTTACTTTCAGTATTGGTTCCCTAGTGTACCACAGTGGATGCCAGCTTTAATTGCGCTTGTCGTGTTGCTCGTTATGAACCTGGCAACTGTAAAACTTTTTGGCGAATTGGAATTTTGGTTCGCATTAATTAAAATTATCGCGATTCTAGCACTAATTGTCGTTGGAATTTTTATGATTATTACTGGCTTTACCTCGAATGCAGGCACAGCTAGTCTCACGAATTTATGGAGTCACGGCGGAATGTTCCCGAATGGCTTAAATGGCTTTATTCTCTCATTCCAGATGGTCGTGTTTGCGTTTGTTGGTATTGAGCTTGTAGGACTGACAGCAGGTGAAACGAAAGATCCAGAAAAAGTAATCCCAAAAGCAATTAATAGTATTCCTATTCGGATTATTATTTTTTACATTGGTGCACTGATTGTTATTATGAGTGTATATCCGTGGAACTCGATCAACCCAATGGAAAGTCCGTTCGTTCAAGTTTTCGTAGGACTAGGTATCACAGCAGCTGCTGGTATCGTCAACTTTGTCGTTCTTACATCCGCAGCTTCTGCAGGTAATAGCGCCGTTTTTAGTACAAGCCGGATGCTATACTCTCTTGGAAAAGATAATAATGCACCTGTTCCATTTACAAAACTTGATTCCCGTAAAGTACCTTCCAATGCATTGATCTTTTCAACTGGCGTCATACTCATTTCTGTTGTTTTAAACTATGTAATGCCAGAGGGAGTATTTACACTGATTACAAGTGTTTCTACCGTATGTTTCATCTTCATTTGGGGAATTACGGTTATCAGCCATTTGAAATACCGTAAAACAAGGCCAGATTTAGCGAAAGTGAATAAATTTAAATTACCGCTTTATCCATTTTCCAATTACTTGATTCTTGCTTTCCTAGCGTTCGTTCTTGTAGTACTTGCACTAGCGGAAGATACTCGTGTTGCCTTGTTTGTAACTCCTGTTTGGTTTATTATTCTGGTTGTGATTTATAAGATTCGGCAATCAAAGGCAAATCATGAGAATAAAGGAAATGTAGCGTAAAATTTAGATGCAATGGATAAAATTCCGATTAGCATGGTGATCAACACTTTCTAAATTAATAAAGTTTTTCCAGAAAAATATTGACATATTATGATAAAACTCTTATTCTAATAATTACAAAAATTAAATATAGTACGGATGATAGTTGTGGGAGAGTGTAGTCGTCAATACCACCGAAGGAGCAAGTTCCAAAAATACCCTTGGAACTAATCTCTCAGGTAGAAGAACTACAACTGGACGTTACTCTGGAGAGCGCGTTTAATTAAACGCCACCAAAGGGGAAGACTCTTATAAAGAGTTAAACTCTCAGGTAAAAGGACAGAGAAGGGGGAAAGAGCGCATCAATACCCTTTTCTGTCCTTTTTTGTGTTCAAAAAATGACAGCAAAGCGTATTGTCTACCTGCCTTTGTCTTGGAAAAGAATAAATGTAGCTGAACAAACGATTTTTAAATTCCCAAAATTGCAAATTTATAATTTTTAAAACAGCTAGGGAAAGTCAGAATTGAAAATCAAGGAGGAATAGATATGAGTTTACGGGAAAATGATTCAACCATTTTTGAAGCGATCGAGAAGGAAAGTCACCGCCAGCATCATGCATTAGAGTTAATTGCATCAGAAAATTTTGTAAGCGATGATGTATTAGAAGCCATGGGGAGCGTATTGACTAATAAATATGCAGAAGGGTACCCAGGTAAGCGTTATTACGGTGGATGCGAAAATGTAGATGTTGTTGAAAATGTTGCTATTGAACGTTTAACTAAATTATTTGGCGCTAAATTTGCAAATGTCCAAGCTCACTCAGGTGCCCAAGCGAATACAGCTGTATTTTTTGCCTTGCTTCAGCCAGGCGATAAAATTATGGGAATGAATTTATCACACGGTGGGCATCTAACCCATGGAAGTCCGGTAAACATGTCAGGAAAATGGTTTGAGGTTGTGTCTTATGGAGTAAGAGAAGATAATCACCTGATCGATTATGATGAACTTGAAGCAATTGCTGAAAAAGAACAGCCAAAATTAATTATTGCTGGCGGAAGCGCATATACAAGAATAATTGATTTTGCCCGATTTAGAGAAATTGCCGATAAAGTTGGCGCAAAATTGATGGTTGATATGGCGCATATTGCAGGACTTGTTGCTGCAGGTCTACATCCTTCACCTATTCCGTTTGCAGATGTCGTGACTAGCACAACGCATAAAACATTAAGAGGTCCACGTGGCGGTATTATTTTGACGAATGATGAAGATATAATTAAAGCTATTAATAAAGCCGTGTTCCCTGGAATTCAAGGCGGCCCACAAATGCATATTATTGCTGCGAAGGCTGTTGCATTTAATGAAGCATTGCAGCAAAGTTTTAAAGAGTATGCTAAACAAGTCATCGAAAATGCAAAAACGCTTGGTCAAGAGTTAGTGAAAGAAGGAGCAGCCCTCGTTTCTGGAGGAACTGATAATCATATCGTATTACTAGATGTTCGCCCTTGGGATTTAACAGGCAAAGAGGCGGAAAAGCTGCTTGAAGAAGCAGGCATCACTGTCAACAAAAACACAATCCCATACGATCCGCAAAGTCCGTTTGTTACAAGCGGAATCCGCATGGGTACACCTGCTTTAACGACACGCGGAATGAAAAAAGAAGAAATGGTTGAAATTGCGAAAATTATCGCATCTGTTTTAAAGAGTAAAGGGGATCCAGCTGTTTTAGAAAAAGCAAAAGAACAAACAAAAACGATTTGTGTCAGGTATCCACTTTTTCAAAAACCAGTGCTTGTGTAAGTATGACCATGTTAAGATGGGCTAAGCCGCTATCGGGTTCTGTTACCAATCACAAACAATAAAAAAAATGACTATCAATTGTTTACTAATTTGATAGTCATTTTTTATTGGTTTCGTAGCGATTTTTATGTCATAAGCTGCTTAAACTATAATTTATAGGTATCTGTATGCTGTAGGTCTACCTTCCATTTTAGAAGAGGTAATATGATACTGTTTTACCTCAAGTTATGAAAAAAATTATATTAAATCGTAATTAGAAATACTTCTTTTAAAAACTGATTTTTTTCTTTTTCAGTTAAATCCCACTTATTTTTCTGCCTGTTTTTAGTTTCAGTAACTGTTAAACCATTTAACGTAATTCTGCCGGTCTTTGTTGCGATAGTTACAATATCTCCATGTGTAAATGATGAATCAGGGGATGTTTGATTGTAAAGTAAGCCTTCAGTGAACTCACCGATTTGTTTTGGTAAGTCAGAAAACCGATATAATATTTTCCACTCCTGCTCTTCATATCTTTGGAGATCGTAAATCGTATCAGCTGTTTTATTGACCCTATAAGTCCCACTCACATCAGTACGTTCTTCACCAGTTAATGGTACAGGCTGTCTGACAGAGTCACCGAATCCAACATCAACAAGATAGGGCTTATCGAGCTGAACAATGATTGCGGCATGGGTATCTGGTTTTGCCCATCCGGTTGACTTATTGACCGTACAAGCAATTAAATGAGACTTAAAGCCGAGCTCGGTTAATAATTGCTGGAAAAGACCATTTAGTTCATAGCAATAACCGCCGCGATGCAGGCCAATTACTTTATTGTAAATTCGGTATATATCTAATTCAATATTAATCTTTCTTGTAACATCGAGATTTTCAAAAGGGATCTTTTCCATGTGATTCTTTTGCAATAATGATAGGTAGTCACGCGTTGGAGAACTTTTCTCAACAACCAATCTCTTTAAATATTCTCGAACTTCCATGAAAACCATCCTTTAAAAATGATTTTTGAGTAAAAGGGAAGCAATTATTATTTGACGTAAATTAATTTATCCTTTTTAGAAACTACCTTGCCAATAATGGACGCATATGGCAATCCAGCTTCATGTAATTTTGATATATAGTCGGTCGCCTGATTTTCCGGCATTGAAACAAGCAACCCTCCAGAAGTAATCGCGTCACATAATATTAATTGGTTTTCAAAGGAGATATTATCGTATTGTACATCCTCAATAAGCCATTTATGGTTCGCTTTAGAGCCCCCTGGGACGATTCCTTGTTCAGCAAGCTTGTATGTACCGTCTAAAAGCGGAACCTTATCGAAATAAACTTCAAAGCTTACATCACTTCCACGAGACATTTCACTTCCATGTCCAAGTAATCCGAACCCGGTTACGTCTGTTACAGCATGGGGTTCAAAGGCAGTCAAAATTTCTGCAGCCGTTTTATTTAACAAGGCCATTGTATCGGTAACCGCTCGTTCTTGATCCTCTGTAACAGCACCCCTTTTGATCCCAGTCGTCAAAATCCCAACACCAATTGGTTTTGTTAAAACAAGGGAATCCCCTGGTTTTGCACCGACATTTTTCCAGAAACGTTCTGGATGAACAATCCCTGTGACAGACAACCCAAATTTAGGTTCCTGATCATCAACAGAATGCCCGCCAACCGTAATGGCCCCAGCCTCATTCACTTTATCGGCTGCACCTCTTAAAATCTCAGCCAGCATATCTGGTCCAAGTTTTTTTACAGGATAGCCAACAATATTAAGCACTGTTTTTGGCTGACCGCCCATCGCATATACATCACTTAATGCATTTGCGGCGGCAATTTGACCAAACATGTATGGATCATCAACAATTGGAGTGAAATAATCAACTGTTTGAATTAAAGCTATGGAATCGGTTAATTGATATACACCAGCATCATCTGATGTTTCATGGCCGACAAGCAGCTCAGGTACTCGTTCTTGCTTTGGTAATAGACGCAAAACTTGCGTCAAGTCCTCTGGACCAATTTTGCAGCCTCAGCCGGCTTTTGTTGACAAGGAAGTCAACCGAATTTTTTCATGCTCGCTCATTTTGCCACCTCCACACTCAGTATACCTTTATTTAACAATAAAATCACAAAATTAATACTGATTGTTTGCGGAAGAAACGTGATTATAATAAAATGGGGCATATATAAAATATGAATATTAAAAAAATATTTTTTAAGGAGGCCGAAGTTTGAATAAATTAAAAATCATTATTGAATTTTGCATGATGTGAAATTATGCACCTAAAGCTGCGCGTGCCGCAGAAGAATTACTAACACATTTCCGTCATGATATCGAAAAGTTAGAGCTCATACCTAGCAAAGGCGGAGTATTTGAAGTGATTGTAAACGGAGAAAAGATCTACTCAAAAGATGAAATTGGATTATTTCCAAAAACAAATGATCTTATAGA